>CAYNUJ010000017.1:0-28789 GCA_964400095.1 uncultured Melioribacteraceae bacterium | reverse complement strand
CATTGAGATTCTTCTCCCGACTTCGTCGTCGGGATCAGTTATTCAAAGGTTTCTAATAAAAATACCCGCGCGGATTTAGATGGTAATATAACGCTCGAAGTTCCGTCCAATTTCAGAACATCATTATTCAATAAATTTATCAATGAACCGAATCCTTCTCCGCCGAGGGAATAATCATTCAGCGAAATATTTTTATCCGTATCGGAAGCGTTAATAGCGGTCATTATTTTTTGAGTTTTTGATATTCTGAAATAAATATATATCCCTTCCTTCGGAGGGAAATGGATTAATATTCCTTTTGAAAGCGCTGGATATTCCTTTCTTAATTTCAGCAGTTTAAACATTAAATTGAAAATTTCATTCTCTTCGTCCGAGCGTCCGTCCGGCTTAAAAGCGTTTCTATCGTCCCCCGGGAACCCGCCGGGAAAAGGCGCGCGTATTTTCCCGTCATGTCCGCCGCCGTTGAATCCGATTTCCGTTCCGTAAGTGATTTGAGGAATTCCCCGCGATGTCAGCAGCAATGTTAAAGCAATCTTAAATTTCGCCAAATCATTTTTCGCAACGAACATCGCTCTGTCAACGTCATGATTATCGAAAAACGTCATCATCATACCGGGATATCTGTAAAGAAAATCCTTCGCCAGCGTTTCATAAACGTTCCACAGATTTCCGCCGGAGAGGAATCCTCTAACCGCATCGCTGAAAGCAAAATCCGTAATCGTTTTCAAATTCGAGTCGAATCCGGAATCTATTTTCGGGTTCTTCTGATACTGAGCCAGAAAAGCGGGAACGCCTTTCCAAACTTCGCCGACAATATTAAAATTAGGATAATTATCGAAAATAATCTCCGCCCACCTGGACATATAATCAAGCTCGTTATACGGATAAGTATCTTCCCTTATTCCGTCAACTCCGCTGAATTCAATCCACCAAATTGTATTTTGAATCATATATTTCGCGAGGAAAGGATTATCTTTATTCAAATCCGGCATGTAATCCGTAAACCAGCCTTCCTGACTTCTGCCGGGAGTTTTGGGATCGCCGTGGATATCGAACAAAGCGATTTTATTATGATTTGCCTCCGGATGACGCGCGGGCGTTCCGTGAAACCAATCTTCAAACGGAGGGTTGCTGCCCCAAATATGATTTATCCCGACATGATTATTCACATGATCCAAAATCACTTTCAGTCCCCGTTTATGAGCTTCAGTTACGAATTTTTTATATAAATTGTTCGAACCGAATCGGGGGTCTATTTTGTACAAATCCGTCGTGGCGTAACCGTGATAGCTCATGTACATATTATTTTCGAGAACGGGAGTATGCCAAATTGCCGTAACGCCGAGATTATTAATATAATCGAGATGATCGATAATGCCCTGAATATCGCCGCCGTGCCGCCCGTTCAAATCACCGAAGGGGAATTCTTCAAAATTGTTCGGGAGTTTATCATTCAATGTATCGCCGTCGGCAAAACGGTCTGTAAATATTAAATAAATAACATCTTCTCTTCCGAATCCTTTGTGTGATTCAGGAGAAAATTCGCGCTCTTTTATTTCATATTCAATTTCTTCTTCAATTCCGTTTTTGGAAATAATCAATTTGTATTTTCCACGGACAAGATTACCGGCAGGGATATAAGCGAATAAATAATTCTGAACCGATGAATTATAAGTTTTGACAGGGCTAAATAATTCCGATTCCGACCGGACTTCGGCGCCCTGCAAGTTTTCGCCGTAAATCATTAATTGGAGAGTATCTAATTTTATCCCTTCCCACCAGAAAGGAGGTTCGATTTTATCAACGGTTATTTTTTGCGCCGATATGATATTGGTCAATAGAACAACCAGCAACAGATTGCGAAGTTTGGACATATATAATCTTTATATTAGTTAATGAATTTCGCTAACTCATTTAAAGCGGCGGCGGCGTTTTCCGAATCAATTCTGAGAACGCTTCTTTTATTATCAATCAATGCTTTCCTATCGCCTAACGATTGAGCGCGCACCAATATATTAAACGATACGGAAGATTCGCCGGAACCGGGTTCGTCCGGAATATCTACACTAACCGACGGCTCCTGGAAAATCTGCAAAAACAATCCGCTGCCGTCGTCGCCTTTGTGAAGTTGTCCGGTGGAATGCAAAAATCTCGGACCGAACCCGATAGTAACCGGAACGCCGTATTTAGCGGTAATAGTTTTCCTTAATTCAAATAACCGCGCAGTAATTTCAGGATCGTAATCGCTGTAGCACTGAATTGCAATATATGGATTTTCGTGTTTGTTTAATTCCGAGAAAAAATTAGCCGCGGATTCCGATAAATTTGTTCCTCCCGAAGTTGAATTCACTTTCATCCGTTCGTCCTGCCAATCGTAACTTAAAGCGGGGAGTTCGCCGCTCTCGGAGTATTCAGCCATTAATCGTCGCGCCGCGTTTTTAGCCGATTCCACATTAGGCTGGTCGAAAGGCTGAATTTTCATTATCCATCCCGCAACAGCGGTGGCGAATTCCCAGAAATAGATCAACGTTCCCAACTCATAAATATTTTCCAATTCCTGCACAATAACCGGAAATCCTTTAGAGCGTACCGAGTCGATCGCGTAGTTCATATTATTGTCGGAGTGAATTTTAATAAAAACAACTACGCGGTCCTTCCCGAAATAATTGAAATATTCCTCATTCTCCCCGACAACAGGAAGAATTCCTTTACCCATTTTACCGGTACTTTCGGCAATCAACTGTTCAACCCAATCGCCGAAATTAGCGAGGGATTCGGAAGTAATGAAAGTTAATTTATTTCTGCCGGCGGCGGCAAATTCGCCGAGTGCAATTCCCGCTACAGCCGGATCATTTTCGCGCGCGTTAAGGCAGCCGGAATCGAGAGGGGAACATATTGCCGCGTTTGTGTTTTCCAGCAGCCTTCTAACGTCAACGCCAATTAATGACGCCGGAACAAGTCCGAAATAAGATAACGCGGAAAATCTCCCGCCGATGTTGGGATCGTTGAGGAATATTTTTCTGAATTTCAATTCGTTGGCTAAATGTTCCAATGCGCTGCCCTGGTCGGTTATTGCGGTAAAATTATTCCCGGCGTTCCCGCCAAAAGACAACTTGCATTTATTGTAAAAATATTTCATCAGAGACATTGTTTCGGCGGTTCCGCCGGATTTGGTGGAGACGACAAACAATGTTTTCTTCAAATCGATTGACGAAGAGATTCTATTTACAAAATCGGGATGCGTGCTGTCGAGAACTTTTAATTTCAAATAGCCGTATTTTTCGCCGAATATATTTGAGAACACATCCGGAGCGAGACTGCTTCCGCCCATGCCGAGCAAAAGCGCGGTATCGAATTCATCCCTCGCGTTTTCGACAAAATCATTAATTTCTCCGAGAGTTTTTTCCATTCTAATCGAAATATCGAGCCAGCCCAAACGGTTGGATATTTCTTTCGGGCTGTCGCTCCAAAGCGAGTGATCTTTTTCCCAAATTCTTTTAATAAGATTTATTTCATCTGCCTCGGCTAATCTCGAATCAATTTTGCTTGCAAACTCTCCGGGATGAATTAATGTTTTCATCTATTTATCCTTTAATTAAATTTACTTTTTCATTTAAACTGTTCAGCAGTGTGTCGAAAGCGTCCGCGAAAGCTTTAACGCCTTTTGTCTGAAGGTCGTCTGTAATTTCCTTCATCGAAATCTCAAGCCCTTCGATAGTTTCGATTAATTTTTCCGCCTCATTAATTCCTTCGGAGAGCGTTTCTTTCACTTCCCCGTGGTCAATAAACGCGTTTAACGTATCCGGCGGAACCGTATTAACCGTAGGCGATCCGATTAACTCCTGAACGTAAAGAATATCGGAATAAGCCGGATTTTTCGTGCTTGTGGAAGCCCAGAGAAGTCTTTGAACCCGCGCGCCGGAACGGGATAATTTCTCCCATCTTTCCCCGGAAAAAATATCCTTGAATATTTTGTAAGATATTTTGGAATTGGCGACCGCTGCGAGTCCGCCCAAATCCGAACGATTGATTTCCTCTAATTTTTTATCGACCGAAGCGTCAACGCGGCTTACGAAAAAGCTTGCGACGGAAGCCACTTTAGAAACATCGCCGCCGTAGTCGGCAAGCGTTTCCAATCCATCGATATAAGCGTTCGCGACGTTTATATAATTATCGATCGAAAATATAAGCGTAACGTTTACATTAATTCCGTGCGATATCAACTCTTTTACCGCCGGAATTCCTTCTTTAGTAGCCGGAACTTTAATCATAATATTCGGCATTTTCAATTCGCCGAAGAGTCTTACGGCTTCCTGAATTGTTTCTTTAGTGTTATAAGCTAATTTCGGATTCACTTCGAAGGAGACATATCCGTCCAGTCCGTTAGTTCCTTCATAAACTTTTAACATTTTTTCAGCCGCTAATTTTATATCCTTTTTCGCGAGGCTCTCGTAAATTTTTACAATATCGCCGTCAAAATTTAATTCGTCAATGTCTTTATCGTAAAGATCGCTGCCGGAAATTGCTTTTTCGAATATCGAGGGATTCGAGGTAACTCCTCTTACGCCGCTTTCAATTAGGCTGTCCAATGTTCCGTCTAAAATTATATCTCTTTTAATAAAATCGTACCAAACCGATTGACCGGTCTGTGCTAACTGCAGTAATTTGCTCATTTTTCTCCTCGGGTTTAGAAAATAATTTTGAGTCGAAATTTAACTGAAAATGTGGAGAAAATGAATTTATGCGAAAATTGTGAAAATCGCTCTCTCAATCGGCAACTAGACTGTGAGCGGTTAATGGTTCGGAAGAATCCTTAGTTTTAGTCCAATTACGTAGTCAATAAAAGTTTTATCGCATAGAATAATGAGAAAAAACGGGATGAAATTCCGCAGAGCAACCGCCATTATGATTTCTAAACAAAATAATAAATTTGATAATTATGTAAAATACTAATTAAATTGCGGTACACTATTATTAAATAAAGGCAATACAGTTTAGAATTTGCTTTTTTCCGAAGAAACTTATAGAAACATGTATGCAGCTCTTCAGGAAGCCGAAAGGGCTTACGAAGAAGACGAAGTACCCGTTGGGGCGGTGATAGTTCATAATAATAAAATCATCGGCAGAGGCTACAATCAAACCGAAAAATTGAAAGACCCCACAGCCCATGCGGAAATTATCGCTATTACAAGCGCGGCTAATCATCTTAAGAATAAATTTTTATACGGCTGCGAGCTTTATATTACCGCGGAACCCTGCGTCATGTGCTCGGGCGCGATATTATTGAGCAGAATGGAGACAATTTATTTCGGCGCGTTCGAACCCAAATTCGGCGCCTGCGGTTCTTTGTATAATTTAATCGAAAACTCAAAATATAATCACACTGCAAAAGTATTCTCCGGCATTTTAGCCGAAGAATCCAAATCCTTACTTCAAATGTATTTTAATAATAAACGTAATGCGGGAAACTAAAATGAGAATTATTATTTTCGGCGCGCCCGGAGCGGGCAAAGGAACACAAGCAAAAGTATTATCCGAAAAATTCGGTATAGCTCATATCTCAACCGGCGATATACTTAGAGAAGCTATTTCCAATCAAACCGACTTAGGGAAAAAAGCTCAAGACCTTGTTAATAAAGGATTGCTCGTACCGGACGATATTATGGGGGGAATAATTAAAGAAGTTCTTAACAGCGATAAATGTAAAAACGGATTTATTCTCGACGGATTTCCCAGAACAGTCGAACAAGCCGCGCTGCTCTTTGATATTTTCAACGAGCTTTCAATTACCGACGCCGTGGTAATTAAATTGACAATAAAAGACGAAGTTGTAATTAAAAGATTAACTTCTCGGAGAACCTGTTCATACTGCGGCTTTATTGTCAATTTAATGTCGCTTGATAATGCTGATAAATGCCCTAATTGCGGTATGGAAGGAACATTAACTCAGCGTAATGACGATAACGAAGAGGTGATAAAAAATAGACTTGAAATATACCGTCGATCGACTTTTCCCGTTGTCGAATTTTTTGCGGACAAACTGAAACTGGTTTCCGTGGACGGCAGCTTGCCGGTAGAATCCGTTACCGAACAAATATTGAACAAGATTTAACCCAAATTATGCAATTGAAAAAGACTAATTGCATAATCGACTAATATTTCTAAGTCGGGGTTAATTTTAGGAATTCTCTTTCGTTTTGATAACGACTTTTTTAGCCGAACCGTTTTCTATTTTGTAGATTTTATCGGATGGAAATTTTTTAACAAGTTCATAATTATGCGTGGCGAGCAGCACAGCCGTTCCCCGCTTATTAATTTTCCGGAATATCTCCATTATCTCCATTGAAGTTTCAGGGTCCAAATTCCCGGTAGGCTCGTCGGCGAGAACCAATTGAGGTTCATTAATAACGGCTCTCGCAATTGAAATTCTCTGCTTTTCCCCGCCGGATAATTCGTCCGGATAACTTTTCGCTTTGTGAGATAATCCCACTTCGCTGAGAACATCCAAAATTTTCTTTTTTAAATTCGGAATTTTATTTGCGGTAGCTTTAACGGCAAAATTCAGATTGTCATATACCGTTCTATCGTCGAGAAGTTTGAAATCCTGAAAAACAATACCCATCCTTCTTCTCAAATAAGGCAGCTTTTTCTGAGTTATCGTATCGCTTGAAAAATCCTCGAATTGAACGTAACCCCCGTCGGGAAGAATATTCATATAAATCAATTGAAATAACGTGGATTTACCCATCCCCGATTGCCCGATAAGATAAACAAATTCCCCGGCGTCAATGTTTATGTTTACATTCTTAAATATCTGCTGTGTTCCGTATGAAAAATCGAGGTCGTTAATCGTCAGCATTCTGCGCCTTCTTAATTAAAAATTGCGCTCTTTCCGAATTCATATCCGCATCGTCGAAGGAAAAAGCGTCGAAACATTCCATAACAAACATACTGCTTTTTTCAATAATTTCGAAAATTTCCATCAATTCATAAATCCTCTGCTTGTGAATCTCTTCAACAATATTTTCATTTCTATCTTTAATAATAAATCGATTAGTGTGAATTTTGGCGTTCTTATCGTACCGGCTGATCTGAGTGAAACTCAATCCGTTCACTTTACCCTTCCGGTTTAATTTACGTTCATGTTTTAGACTATTTTTTTCAAGACTCACGTCAAAAGTAAAATAACTATCGCTGTGCATAAAATTCTGTATATTCATAAAAAAACGGAGTAATTCTTCTTTGGAAAGAATGTAGTTGAGACTGTCGAACGTGGCATAAATAAAATCGAATTGAAAATTAAAAGGAAGTTCGCGCATATCGCAGGCGACTTTGTGATAATTATTTTTTCCGGAACAATTAAGCATCTGAAACGAAATATCCGTCGCGACGAAAAAATCATATCGATCCGCAATGATATCGGCTATTCTGCAGTTTCCGGCTGCAATTTCCAATACGGAAGCAATTTCCCGGCGCGGATACAAAGAAAGAGAATTAATATATTCCGCCCATTCGTTGTAGTCAACCTTTCGCATTAAGTAGGAATAAATTTTTACTACATTAGAATATATTTTAGTCTGCATTTCTGTTTCTGCTTTCGATTATTTTCAGCGCCCATGCTATCGCTTTTTTCATACTCGCCGGGTTCGCTATATTTTTACCCGCTATATCAAACGCCGTTCCGTGATCGGGCGATGTTCTTACAATCGGTAAACCGGCGGTAAAATTAACGCCGCTTTCTCCGTTTAATAATTTAAATGGGATTAATACTTGGTCGTGATACATCCCAAAAGTAACGTCGTATTTAAGATACTGCTTTTGGGCAAAATACGCGTCGGGCACAAACGAACCGTAACATGTCTTGCCCAATATTTTAACCGCCGGATTAATAATATCAATTTCCTCACGCCCAATATTCCCTTCTTCTCCTGCATGAGGATTTAGACCGAGAACGGCAATTTTCGGTTCTTTTATATTTAAATCAAATCTACAAGAGTTCAAAACCACTTTGAGAGTATCAACCAATTTACCGGTGGAAATATTTCCGGGGACAGCGTTAACCGGAATATGAATAGTGGCTAATGCCGCGTGCCACGTTTCGGAGAGAAAGATCATACAATAATTTTCAACCTTGAAGTGATCCGCTAATATTTCAGTATGCCCGGGCATATCAATTCCCGCTAATTTAATTGCAAATTTTGATAACGGCGAGGTGACAAGAACGGCGGAAGACTTGCGTTCTGCCGTAAATTGAATAGCGCTCATCAGGGCGCGGTAAGCCGCTCTGCCCGAATCTATTGAAGGTTTACCGATTTGAATTTCATAATTCCCAATATCGAAAAGATAAAATCTGCCGCTATCGTCAACAGCGGAATTATCATTAATAACCTTAAAATTAGAAAGGGCGGTGTAATTATTCTTAAGATTTCCCGGAGCGGCTAAAATGAAGCGGAGATCGGAATTTTCAGCAAAAGTATTAATCGACTTAAGCGCTATTTCTGGACCGATACCATTAATATCACCGCATGTAATTACAACATCAATCATAAGAATAAATTAACTGTTCATGCTATTTAGGAATTCTTTATTATTCCTAGTTCCTCTAATTTTATCCAATAAGAACTGCATAGTTTCAACGGTATCAAAATCGCCGAAGAAGTTTCTCATAATCCAAATTTTTGTTAATTCATCTTCCGAAAGCAGAAGTTCTTCTTTTCTTGTACCGGTTTTATTTACGTCAATAGCAGGGAAAATTCTTCTATCGGATAAAGCGCGGGAAAGAACGAGTTCCATATTGCCGGTTCCTTTAAATTCCTCAAAAATCACTTCGTCCATTCTGCTGCCGGTTTCAATTAATGCGGTGGCGATAATAGTTAAACTTCCGCCGTCTTCCGTATTCCGCGCCGCGCCGAAAAATCTTTTAGGTTTTTGAAGAGCGTTTGAATCGACGCCGCCCGAAAGGATTCTGCCCGAATGAGGAATAACCGTGTTGTGCGCTCTCGCGAGGCGTGTAATACTATCGAGAAGAATAACCACATCTTCTCCCGCTTCAACGCTCCTTTTAGCTTTTTCAATTACCATATTAGCCACTTGAACATGCCTCTCCGCCGGTTCGTCGAATGTGGAAGCGATAACTTCCGCTTGAACTGAACGCTGCATATCGGTTACTTCTTCCGGTCTTTCGTCTATAAGCAATACGTTTAATTGAATTTCCGGATGATTTCTTTTGATTGAATTTGCGATTTTTTGCAGTAGAATAGTTTTGCCGCTCTTCGGAGGCGATACGATCAGTCCCCTCTGTCCTTTCCCTATCGGCGCGAGCATATCAATTATTCTCATCGAATATTCTCCGGGTACCGATTCTAATTTAAGCTTTTTCATCGGATAAAGAGGAGTTAAATTATCGAATAACTTCCTGCCTCTAATCTTTTCGGGATTCAAGCCGTTGACCGCCTCAACTCTTAACAGAGCGAAAAAGCGTTCCCCTTCCTTCGGCGGTCGTATTTGTCCGCTCACATAATCGCCGGTTCTTAAGTTGAATCTTTTTATTTGAGAAGGCGAAACGTAAATATCGTCGGGAGACGGTAAGTAATTGTAACTGGAAGCGCGTAAAAAGCCGTATCCGTCCGCTAACACTTCAAGCACGCCCTTTGCAAACGTAAGCCCGTCTTTATTCGTCTGCGCTTCCAATATTTTAAAAATTAGTTCTTGTTTTCTGAGATCGCTGTAGTTTGTTAAATCCAGTTCTTTTGCTCTTTTATAAAGATCAACGATCTTCATCCTCTGGAGTTCGGAAATATCCATTGCCATGATTTTACCCGTTTCTAGTTATTAATATTAATAGTTTATTCGTATTATAAAATAAATTTTATCAGGGGGATCCTTTGAATAATTATTTTGTCCTTGATTTTAACGAAAGGAACAAGAGGTACATCCAAAATTAGCTTAATTAGAAAATAATGTCAAGTCATATCTCCTGTAATTTCGATTTTATTTCGCCTAATATATAAATAGAGCCTAATAAAACCAGGCAATCGGCGGAATCGCCCCTTTGAAAATCATTTATGAACCGCCACGGCTCTTTAAGAGGAATTACATTAATATTATTTCCCATTCCAATCGCCTTTAATTCATCCAATTCCGCAGCTCTTTCATAATTAATTGAAGTAACGTAAATATTATCGAAAACATCGCCGAGTTTCTTTAGCATGGAAGATATATTTTTATCTTTCATCGCTCCGAAAATTACGCTCGCCTTACCGTATTTATTTTTTTCCTTTCGAAACTCCCGAAGGAATATCTCCACGCCTTCCAAGTTGTGGGCGGAGTCAAAAATTATCACCGGACTTTCGGAGTAATATTCGTACCTTCCCTGCAGTCCGCTGTTCCCAATTACATTCGTTAATCCCCTGTTCAATACGTCTTTATTGTCAATCTTTAAAGTATCTGCGGCGGAAATAAGCGCAAGCGCCGCGTTAAATTTCTGATGTCTCCCTTTAAGCGGAATATTGCGAATTTTATAATTCCCCGCGCCGAAGGAAACAGACAGAGAATCATCGCTTTCAACTACTCTATTTTTCAGAAAAATAATTTTGCTTTCATTCCGGACGGATATCGCCCTAATTTCGTCTTCAACTTTTTCATCAACAATCCCTACAAAAACGGGAGTATTTGGTTTTATGATTCCCGCTTTCTCCCGCGCAATTTCCACAAGCGATTCGCCGAGAATATTCGTATGCTCATAGCTGATGGTTGTAATAACCGAACTCAGCGGATGGATAACGTTAGTGGCGTCTAATCTCCCTCCGAGTCCGGTTTCAATCACCCCGAGGTCTATTCCCATTTCGGCAAAATAGTTAAACGCAAGCGCAGTAGTAATTTCAAAAAACGTCGGTTTAAATTTATAGATATAACTATCAAGCGAAGCAATAAATTCGGCTATGTATTCGTCTTCAACCGGAATGCCGTCTATCCTCACCCTTTCGTTGAACCGTATAAAATGGGGCGAAGTATAAAGTCCGACTTTCCCGCCAGCCTCTTTGGCTATACTCGCAATAAATGAAGCCGTACTTCCCTTTCCATTAGAACCCGCGATGTGAATGGAATCGAATTTATTTTCGGGATTACCCAAATGTTCGAGGAGCCGTTTAATATTTTCCAAACCGAGCTTTATTCCGAATTTATGCATGGAATAAAGTTTTTCCAGCGCTTCGTCAATCTTCATCTAATTTGCACGACCCGGTTAACTTACTGATTTTATTAATTCCGCGTTCTTCGCAGAATGATTTCAATCCCTCAATAATTTCCATTCCGGCATTCGGATTAATAAAATTCACGGTTCCAATTTGAACCGCGGAAGCGCCGGCAATCATAAATTCAACAGCGTCTTTCCAATTCATAATTCCGCCTATCCCGATAACGGGGATATCAACATTTCGCTTTATTTCCAGAACTTTTGCTATCGCCACGGGTTTAATTGCCGGTCCGGAAAGACCTCCGGTAATATTTCTTATTTTCGGCTTTCCGGTGTAAATATCAAAAGCCGCTCCAACGAGCGTATTGATTGCCGAAACGGCGTCGCCGCCTTCTTCTTTAACTATTCTCGCGAATTCCGCTATGGAGGAATTGTTTGGAGAGAGTTTAACTATTATCGGCTTTCCCGTCGCGCTCCGCACCTTTTCCGTAATTTTTCCCACCGCTGAAAGGTCGTTTCCGAAAAGCAATCCGCCTTCCTTTACATTCGGACACGAAACATTTATTTCGAAAGCTTTTACCGTTTCCTCGGTATTTAAAATTTTGACGCATTCATAATATTCGGCTATCGTTCCTGCGGCGATATTGCAGATTAAAGTAGAATCCAGCTTTTTGAGAAACGGAATTTTTTCCTCTATAAATTTCTCAATTCCCACATTCGCCAGACCTATTGCGTTGAGCATTCCGGAGGCTGTTTCAACAATTCTCTGCGGAGGATTTCCTTTTCTCGGATTAAGAGAGACGGATTTAGTAACTATCGCGCCAATTCGACTCAAATCCGTAAATTCGGATATTTCATTTCCGTATCCCACCGTACCGGAAGCCAGACAGACGGGATTTTTTAATTTCAGTCCGCCGATATTTACGCTTAAATCCACACTCATATTTTCACTTCTTTAATATTAAAAACCGGTCCGTCCTTGCAAATCAGATTATACCCGCCGCCGGTTAATTCCACGGGACATCCTTGGCAAATACCGAATCCGCAAGCCATCGCGCTTTCGGTGGAGATTTCGCACGGAATATTGTGTTCCTCCGTAAATTCCTTAAGCGCCCGGAACATCGGATTAGGTCCGCATGAAAACATTTTCAATTTTTCACTTTTAATAATCTCCAAACGGCTTTTAAGCAAGTCGATTACATTTCCTTTCATTCCCAAAGAACCATCCTCGGTGGCAATCAGCGAATCTTTCAGTCCGTATTCAATTATGTTATCGCTCGTTCTGCCGCCGATGAACGAAATTATCTTTTTTGCTTTCATTTTTTTTGCGAGAAAGGGAAACGGCGCCACTCCTATACCGCCGGCGACCAATAACGCGGTATCAAAATCCCCGTCAATATTAAACCCGCCGCCCATCGGACCGAAAACGTCGATAATATCTCCCGGGCGTTTTTCGGTAAGGATTTTAGTTCCTTCTCCGTGAACATAAATCATAAAATAGAGAGAGTCTCCTTCAACGTCGCAGAAACTGAACGGACGCCGAAGTAAAGGGAAATTGGTATCACTGACTTTTAGATTACAGAACTGTCCTGGTTTCGCGTATTCGGCTATCTGCGTTGACTTAACTTCAATTAAAAATGTTCCCCTCTTCAGTTCGGTTGAGCAGACTACCTCGCATTTCTCTATAAACAATCTAAACCTCTAAAACGCTAATTCTTTTTGTATTTATCTTCCAAAGCAAAAATTTTGTTAAGTCTTCTTTCATGGCGGTCGCCCAAAAAATTCTTCGAAAGAAAAGTATTTACGATCGATTTAATAGTTTCTTCGCCGAGAGCTTTAGCGCCGAGAACCAAAACATTCGCGTTATTATGTTCTCTCGCGCTGGCTGCGGTAAATTCGTTATAACACGTAGCTGCTAATATTCCCGGAATTTTATTTGCCGTAATCGCGGAAGGTATTCCGGTGGCGTCGAATAAAATAGCGGAACCCGTTTCGCCGTTTTTAACTTTTTCAGCCGCGGCGGCGGCGTAATCGGGATAATCGCAGGATTTTTCGTCGAAAGCGCCAACATCAATTATCTGATACCCTTTCGATTTGAGCAATTCCGAAATCACAGCTTTCATTTTAAAACCCGTGTGGTCTGATCCGACGGCAATAATCTTTTTAATCTTTTCATTCGAGACGCTTTTACGTCGATAAATTACGTCAATCGATTCCGCCGGAACTCCGAATACAACGCTTATATTGAACTCTTTCATTTTATCCAAAGCGGCGGGAGTAAGAATATCATTTTCGGTAACGCTGACGGTTTTAATCCCTTTCGCATTCAATTCAATTATGTCGTTCTCGGTAAATAATCTTTTCATTTTTAAAGCAATTCTTTTTTACCGTTCATTTTCAAATAATCTACCACTTGTTTAACGTCCTGAGAGTTTTCTCTTTTGCATACAAGCAGTGTATTATTATTATTTATGATTATAGCGTCTTCGATGCCGATAACGGCGGTGAAATCGCGCTCGGAATAGACATACGAATTTTTAGTGTCGTACAAATAAACGTCCCCGGAAGCGACATTTCCGAACTCATCCTTAGGACTCAACTGATAAACAGTTTCCCAGCCTCCGACGTCGCTCCATCCGAAATCGCACGGAATAACGAAAACGTTATTTGCCTTTTCCATAATACCGTAATCTATTGAAATTTTAGTGAGTCTTCCGTAAACGGTTGATAAAGTCTCCTCGTATGCGTCCGTATCGCACGCCTGTTCAATTTGAAGTAAACCCCGGTATAATTCCGGCATAAAATCGCTTATGGCTTTCAGGATCACATCCGTGCGCCAAATAAACATCCCGGAGTTCCATAAAAAGTCCCCCGAAGAAACAAATCTTTTGGCGGTGTCTAAATTTGGTTTCTCGGCAAAAGTATTTACCTCATGAACGTTATCTTCAACTAATTCCTCCTTGAATTGGATATATCCGTAACCGGTTTCAGGTCTATCGGGCATAATTCCGAATGTTACAAGTCCGCCGGAACGATTGGCAAAATCCGCCGCGGAAATAATTGTGTTCCTAAATTCCTCGTCATCCTTAATCAGATGATCCGCAGGAAGAATAACCATCACAGAATCCGGGTCCCTTCGTTTAATTAAAACGGATGCAAGTCCTATGCATGGCGCGGTATTTTTGCCGAACGGTTCAGCTACAACATTCTCTTCAGGCAGCTGCGGGAGCTGCTCTTTAATCTTCATGCTCTGTAATTTATTGGTGATGATAAAGATATTTTCATTTGCAACTAACCCTTTTAGTCTCGATACCGTATCTTGGATCATCGTATTTTCGCCGAAAATTTTGAGAAGCTGCTTTGGATTTGTACGCGTACTTCTCGGCCAAAAACGAGACCCAACGCCTCCCGCCATTATAACAGCATATATCTTCATAGTTCTCCCTAATTCATTTCAAATAATTTATTAAGCCGTTCGGCTTTATCTAAAAATCCGGATATATCAACTTCCTTCTGACGAACCACGGCAACAATTACAATTAAACACGCGCGAAGAGATTCGATATTCTCTTTTTCAATCTCCAGCTTATTCTGCCGCATAGAATCAAACGCTTTAAATAATAAGTTATGCATTTTTGTCACAATCTCCAATCCGGCTTTCGACGAAAGGTTTTTGTTCCGAAGCATTTTATCGTAATACTTTTCGAGCGTTTCATTGTCTCTATATCCGCTTTCCAATTTCTGAAAAAATTCATCCATTTCCTTTACCGGTTCCAAAATATATTGAACAAACAGATCGTAATCAAACTCACGCTCAAGAATTTCCTCTATATTCTCTTTCTTCTTCTCTTCCTCAGTCTCCGATTTCAACAATTCATGCGGCTGAAGATTTTTCACGGTTTCCAATTTATCCGATTCCAAATCCTCAAGCCGAATCGAAGTCCGTTTATCGTCTGTGAGATCAACATCAATCACGGCGTCTTCATTCCCTTCCAATATTTTATGAAAGGAAACCGGAGTTACAACGTCGAGCAAATTGCTTAACTCTCTTACAAGCATGTGGCTATGCTCCCCGAATTGTTCCGAGATTTTATTGAAATCAATTAGCGAACCGGAAATGTACGCGTAAATCTGACTCAATTTAACGGCGAATTTAGAAAATTCCGTTATCTTTTTTAATCTCGAAATTTCCGCGTCCAAATTTTCCACCGAAGATAAGCGCTCTCGCACGAGAGTAACCACTTCAATTTTCTCCGAACTAAGTCGCAGGTTATTTGCCGCGTTTGTAACTGCTTGAATTATATATTGAGTTTTAATATCCAAATTTAATCCTTGTAAACTCGGGGAACTCTTTTACTAATGCCGCATGTTATTTCGTAAGGAATTGTTTTCAGTAAACTTGCCCAATCCCACGCGTCAAATTTAAAATCTTTAGAGTTCCCTAACAAAATAATTTTATCGTTTAACTTCGCTTTTATCCCGCTTACATCGAAAATAATTCTATCCATTGTCACGCGTCCTATCTGCCGAACGCTTTTATTTCTAATTATCCCGGTGGCTGAATTAGACAGATTCCGGTTGTAACCGTCCGCGTAACCTATCGGCACGGAAGCCGTAATGGAGTCCTTCCCGGCGGTAAATATTCTCCCGTAGGAAACCGTTTCTCCCTTATTTATTTTTTTAAGTTCGGAGATATATGAATAAAGCGTCATCGCGGGTTTCAGTTTTACCGACTCTGTCGTTTCCTGCGAAGGATAATAACCGTAAAGGGAAATACCAGGTCGCACCATATCATAATACGCATCAGGATGATCGAGTATCGCCCCGCTATTGGAAGCGTGCACTGTGCCTGTATCAATATTTAATTCATGAAGTTTTTTCAATAATTCATCAAATCCTTTTATCTGAAGATTAGTAAACGATTTATCCTTTTCGTCGGAACATGCAAAATGAGTATAAACGCCGTCGATAATAATATTTTGTATCTCCGATAATTTTTTAATTTCTTCAGCCGCGGTTTTATAAGCAAGCCCGAGCCGTCCCATGCCGGTATCGACGTTTACATGAACTTTTAATTTTCTATTTAATTTTTCTCTCTTCAGTTTTCTTATCTGAGCGATAGATGTAATCGACGGGATTACTCTATAATGAAAGTATTCGCGCAGTTCGCTAATATCAAAAGGAGCGAAACTCAGAATAGGCGATTTTGTTCTTCGGCTCTTTCTTAGTTCCACAGCTTCGTCAATCGAGGAAACTCCGTAATAGTCGGGCTTCCTCGCGCCTAATTTCTCAAGCGCTTCAACGCATTTAATCATACCGTGACCGTACGCGTCCGCTTTTACAACGGTCATTATTTTCCTGTTATCAACTTTCTTTTTGATATTTAGATAGTTATGAATTAAATTTTTTAAATGGATTTCGGCAAATGTTTTTCGCATCGCATATTTTTATAATATTGAGATATAAATTTAATCAATTAACATTATATTTTTAACTAATTAAGGCAAGAATCGTCTAATCTTTAAATTCACAAGCATATAAGAGGCAAAAATGTTAGTAACAACTACAAACAATATCGAAGGTAAAAAAATAACCAAATATCTCGGTTTAGTAACCGGCGAAGCAATATTAGGCGCGAATATATTTAAAGATTTCTTCGCGGGCATAAGAGATATAGTTGGAGGACGTTCTTCGGCTTACGAAAAAGAACTCCGGCAGGCAAAAGATATTGCGGTTCAGGAAATGCAGGAACAGGCGCAGCTTCTCGGCGGAAACGCGGTTATCGCGGTAGATTTGGATTACGAAACAATCGGGCAAGCCGGAAGTATGCTGATGGTATCCGCGAGCGGCACTGCGGTTATTTTAGAAGATTAGCAAAGCGGCTGTCCTTCTTAATTAAAGGACAGCCTAAATTTTTATCCTTCGTGTTTCGTCTTAAATCCCTTCTGCATCCAGCTTTTAGCCAAAATTAATCCTATCGGACTAATGATAGCAATCATTCCATAAATAAGCCACATGGTTTCGGTATTCATCTCAACCGGAGCGACTCCTTCTGGACAATAATTCATCAGGAACCAGCCGGAATAGATAGACGTAACAACTTTGGTAAGGAACCACGGGAACTGTCCGATACCCATATAAATACCGGTCATGTTCTTCGGCGCTATTTCCGCAACCCACTGTAAGAATCTCGGCTGCCACATCGCTTCTCCTATGGTCATTAAAATTAAGTATGCCATTAGAGTTGTTAAACTAGGACCTAAAGCCAAGATAAAAGTAGGGAATGCCATTACAAAAGTACCGATAATCATCATTTTATAAGCGTCTTTCTTGCTTGTTAAAGCCGCCACCATCGGAGTGAGAATAAAAATAAGAATCGGATTCAGATTGACGAAAAACTCGAAATTGTCTTTCACAAATCCGTCGAATGCCCGGCTTGTATATTGAGGAAGCGTAAGCCAGTTATGCGCAAACAATGTTTGAACGGGAATGAGTATAAAAATAAAATACATAAACCTTAAATCGCGGATTGGAAAATTCTTAAAGTAATATTGAGTTTTTTCCTTGAAACTCATATCGTCCATCGCGTCGTCGGCGTCTTCCTTTTTCTGTTCTTCCGTTTTATCTTCTTGAATATCCGCCATGGCTTTTTCCATAGCTTTTTTAGTTATAATAAAATAAATCACTCCTATACCGACTACGGTTAAAGCAACGTAAACCCAAAAGACTCCTTGAATACCAAACGATTTACGGATTGGAGGAGAAATAATTCCCGGAAGGAATCCGCCGAGGTTCATCAGCGCGTAAAGCATTGCGTATCCCATAGCTGCAGTTTTTTCATTAGTTAACTGCTTAACCCCTGCATAACAAGCAGGCTGATAAATTCCGTAACCCAAAATAATTCCGAACATTCCAAGCAGAGATATCCAATGAGCGCTTCCCCATAATCCCGGTTCGCCCAGCGACGGAGACATGGTTAAAAAGATTCTTCCGATTAACATCAAAGAAAGAGCGATGAGCAAAGATTTCCGTAATCCAATCCAATCAACTGTCGCGCCGAGGAATAACATAGCTATCGTAATTCCCGCGGTCAGAACTCCCACCATTCTTCCGGCGGCTATGTCGTCGAGTCCGATATACTGGTTGAAAAATATCGCCAGCAATCCCACTACTCCGAAATAAGTTAATCCTTCAAAAACATAAGAAACATTTATTCCGAATAAAGCCCTCGAAGTTGTGCTTAAGTCCACGAAAGGCTGAGTTAATTCAATAATTATGTTCTCAAGAAAATTATAATCTTTTTCATCCTTCGCATGGTCTTTATTCTTCATTAAAATTAAAATGAAAGCGATTGGCGGAAGCAAGAGCGAAAAAATAAGCCACATTAAGGCGTTTTGTCCCCTTAAAATAGCGTTCCTTGCCGTGCCGAGCGTTAAGAAAAAATATAATATAAGTCCTAAACCAATAAATACAATCAGAAGATCGTTCATAACTCACCATAAATTGTTAATGTTTTAATTACTTGGTTGATTGAACCGGAGAGAACCTAATGAATAATTAGAGTAATCTGTCCGTCCAAAAATAACGAATTAGATAATCTTTACCAATCCTTTCTCCAATCAATCAGCCGCCAATTATTACCGTTTGATGTGAAAACCAGCGCGCCGAGTTTGTCCGTTCTGTATATTTTCACATCGCGGACTTTCAATTTCTCAATAACTTCTTCGGAAGGATGATGAAATTTGTTGTATGCGCCGACGCTTATTAATGCCGTTTGCGGACGCACATTATCGAGGAATTCCAAAGTTGTACTGTGAGCGCTGCCGTGATGTCCGACTTTCAAAATATCGCTTCGCAATGCTGCGGAATACAAATTATCGTAAACTTTTTCGGCTTTCCCGCTTAAATCTCCCGTGAATAGAATTGAGTTATTTCCGAAGACAATTTTCAGCAAGCCGCTGTTATCGTTTCTGTTATTGAATTTCAACGCTGACAATGAAGTATCGTTCAAAATATAAACGACGGAATTTCCCAAGTATATTTTCTTCTTATGATAATACGAATAATCAACTCTATATTTTTTGAGCGAATCAATAAAAGCGGCATCGGTCTTTCTATGCATCAACGGCTTTGGGAAATAGACGCTATCTATTTTCAGCGAACGTTCAAGCGAATAAAATCCGCCGTAATGGTCTCTGTCTAAATGAGAGATGAAAACGAAATCGAGTTTTTCCACGTCCAAATTACGCAGCAGAGGCAGAATGGTTCTTTCGCCGTTGTCGAAATGTTCCGATGCGTTTCCGCAGTCGATCAATATTTTTTTGCCTTCCGGAGAATTGACGAAAAAGGAGTCCCCTTGTCCGACGTCGATTGCTATCACCATAAGTTTGTTTCTCGGTAAAAATGATTTTTCCGATAGACCGGAAAAAAGGAAATAAATTGAAATCGAAAGGAGCAGCAGCGGAATTTTCAGCATGATTCTATTTATTCGAATAATTATAAAGCCAATCAGGAATAGGACTGAAAAATATATCATTGAATTGATTAGATTAAAATGACTTACCTGAATATAAGAGAAACTTAATCCGCCGAAAAAATTAACAATTTTAAAGAGTAGATAGCCGAATCCTTCCGCGGCGACGGCGTAAATTCCGGCAGCCCAAAGCCAAATAGGATAAAGAGTTAAACTAATAATTCCCGTCGCGAGAATGATTCCCACAGCCGGGATAACGATTATATTAGCCGTTAGAGCGCTTAAAGACAATTTATGAAAATAATAAAGCGTAAACGGCAGCGTTCCGATTTGAGCCGCTAACGATACAAGAGCGAATAAAATGACATTTCGAATAAAAGAGTTGTTCGGGATGTAATTTTTTAATGAGGCGTTTAAAACCGGAGCGATAAAATAAATCGAAAGCACGGCGGTAAAGGATAATTGGAATCCCGGATTGAATATTTCTTCGGAATTGAATAGAAGTAAAATCAGTGCCGATAAAGTCGTGGAATTTAGAAGGTTATATCTCCTTCCTGTTAAAAATGAAACGAGAACGATAATCGACATCATTGAGGCTCTGACCACCGAAGTCGGCATACCGGTAATAACGAGAAATATGAGCAGACCCAAAATAGTTAACGAATAACGGAGGAATATATTAAACCTGCCAAATAGAAAAATGAAGATCAGCAAAATGTATCCCACGTGCAGACCGGAAACGGCAAGAACATGGATAACGCCCGCGTTAACAAAATTGGCGCGGAGTGTGTAATCTATTTCGCTCCTGTCCGCGAGAATCAATCCCCTAATCAATCCCGCCGTTTTTTCACTGTACAACTTGTGAATCGCTCTATCAATCGAAGCTCTTAAATTATGAATTGAAGCGGCGATAAAATCGATCTTGTCTGAAATTATAGAAATATCATTCACGCTGTAAACGTTAATCAGACCGCTAATTCCTTTTGAATAAAGATATTTCGCGTAATCGAATTCGAAGGGGTTGCGTCTTCCTTTCGGAGCCAATACGGTTCCCTTCAGTTTCATAGCATTGCCGATATTAATTCCGTTGTAGATTTTCCTTAATTGATAAGCAGTGTCGTAAATTTTTACCAAGAATTTTTCTTTCCGGAGCATTGTTTTGGAATTAAATTCCACACTTTTCAATTTTAGTTCGAGAGTTATTTTATCCCGCTTGAATAATCTTATATCAGTAATCACTCCCTCAATTTGCGCGCGGGGAATTTTTCCCGAACTAAACGGATATAAGATTTTGAGATTGAGAGAAAAAGAATGTAGCAAAACGCCAAAGAAAATTGAAGTGAGAGCCAATAAAATATAGCGGGTTAATTCATTCGATTTGAATACAAGTATTAAAATAGCGCTGATGGAGAGTAGAATTAGCAATACTATTGCGGAAAGCTCGGTGTTGAATCGAGCATATCTCTCCGCAATAATGCCCAATATAATTAGGAGTACAAAAACCGGGAATAAGTTTCTTTTCAACTGCTGTTTATAATCGCTGTTTTAATATCCGTTAAATCTTTGATGGAGTTATATAATTTCTCGGCGTTCACACCGGAAGCAACGGCAAGCGACGGATTTCGTGTATGAGTTTTAACCGAAATATTTTCGAAATTACCATGATCGGAACAGAGCAGCAATGTTAAATCTTCCTGATGTTCTGAAAATAAAGTTAATAAGAATTTATCGAATATGGAATATATTTGATCGAAATAATCTTTCAGCCGCCAGTGACCGAGATGATCGGTTAAGAAAAATTCGAATAGAGTGAAATCGTTTTTCGCCGCAATCCTTAAGAGTCTGCGCGCGGCGGCGGCGGGAGTGATTTCGGGCAGTTTATAATGCAATTTCTCAATCCATCTGAAATTCGTTATCTCTGCGGTTAAAGCGTTTCCTTTGTGAACGTCAACGGCGTTATTGAGCCGCATACCGGCATTTAAAGCCGCTAGCGAAGTAACATTCAATCTTTTCTTTCCGCTGTTTATGTAATCGAAAAAAGGTTTCGGATATGCGTTTGCAAACGAAACATTTTTTCCTCTCCTTTTGAATTCGATAAATATATTTTCTTCTTTAATGTATTCTATTGTCGTCGAAAACGGAAACGGTCCAAAATGTTTTCCCGCAATTTTGCTGGCGTTTACTCCCGTGAATATAGCCGTCTGACCCGTTCCGCTCTGCGGCAGACCTTCAACGCCCAAATTTGCGTCCACCGGAAAAATGATTCTTCCGTTTTTTCGAATGAGTTGATTGCCGAGATGCGGTTTTTCTCCGAACAATTCGTCGAAGAGTCCGAAACCGTATTTGTAGAAGGGATTTTCAACCGGATCATTTTTACCGATGCCCACACCGTCCACAAATATCATCAGCGTTTTGGACATTTATTTTGATTCCACTAATAATGTCACTGGACCGTCATTAATGATTTTCACTTCCATCATCGCGCCGAAAACTCCCGATTTAACTTTTTCCGCGCCGAGATTTACGCGCATACGATCAATAAATTTTTCATATAAATCATTGGCGATATCCGGTTTTGCCGCGTCGGTAAAACTCGGTCTGTTCCCCTTGCGCGTATTCCCGTAGAGCGTAAACTGTGAAATTACAAGCGCCTCTCCGTTAGTATCTTTAAGCGAAAGATTCATTTTGCCGTCGTTATCTTCAAATATTCTTAAATTGCAGCATTTATCAGCTACAAAGTTTACATCTTCAATTTTATCCCCCTCTTTCACTCCGAGAAGAATTATTAGACCTTTGCCTATTTCTTCCGAATGCTTAGGCTCTTCAATATAAACTCCTCCTTCGGAAACGCGCTGCACTAAAGCTCTCATCCCATAACTCCCGTTACAATTCTATCAAGATTGTTAAAATCATAAATTATCTCGATGTTTTTAAAATTATTCCGCTCCAAAATATTTTTCACCTTTTCGGACTGTCCTTCGGATATTTCGAACATTAACACTCCTTCGGATTTTAAAAGTCCGCCCGCAATCGAGGAAATCCGTTCGTAAAAAGAATATCCGTCCTTCCCGTCTGTAACGGCATTTTTCGGTTCGAAATCTTTAATTTCTTTCTGAAGCGAATCAAAATCAGATCCCGCCACATAAGGCGGATTGGAAACTATAATATCGAATTCACCGAGTCTGCCGTATTCATTCTCAAAAATATCCGTTTCAATCAGCGACAGCCGTTCGTCAACTCCGTTGTTAACGGCATTCCGTTTGGCGATTTCCAACACGGTTTCAGATAAATCTACAGCCACCGCGGAAAGATTAGGAAGCGAGCGCAGCGCGGAAACGGGAATATTCCCCGAACCGGTTCCGATATCGAGTAACTTTACGCTTTCCCGTTCACCCGCCGCTTTGATAATCTGATCGATCAAAAGTTCGGTCTCCGGTCTGGGAATCAGCACTTCCTCGTTTACTTCAAACTTCAGCCCATAAAACTCGGCGGTTCCGAGAATATACTGCAGGGGCTCATTTTCTCCTCGCCGGCGCAGATATTCCCTGTAAACAGAAGTCTCAGCCGCGGAAAGAGGTCTATCGAATTTAAGATAAAGATCGAGTCTTTTGCATTCCAAAATTTCGGCGAGGAGCAGCTCGGCATTAATCCGCGCTTCGCTTACGCCTTTTTTCTTCAAGTATTCTTCGGATAAATTTACCGCTTCGAGCACGGTAAGTGTTTTACTCATAGTTCCCGGTTAAATTGATTCATGATTAAACTTAATACATAATAACGCCAATTGCTTCTACAAACATCGTAATTTGAAGGGAAATAATCTATTGAAGTTTTTGGATGAAGAAATAAACAAAAGAACGACGAGAAATATTTTCTCATATTTCTTTTGTCGGCATTAGGAGTAATATCGACATACCGAATAAGCAAGACGCGTTCCCCACATGTTCAAGGGTTAAAATATTTTCAGCTATTCGATTACTTCCCAATGTCCTCCTTTTGCGCCGCCAATTCTTTTTAATTTATTCTCTTTTTGCAGTTTTTGTATATTTCTTTCTATTGTCCTTTCCGCAACGCCTATTACTGAAGCCATCTCCGGAATTGATATGAATGAATTTTCAAGTATCAAGTTAATTATTTTCCCCGACGTTTTCCCCGACATTTTCCCCGACGTTTTCCCGACAGGACGACTAAAAACTATTGTAAATAATCCTTTGGTTTTGAATATGGGTTTTGGCAATTTTGCTGTTTTCATTGCCTCATTTATCCTATTAATACCGGAGCCAATTTGTTCGACCATATTTATTCGTTCGAACAAACCGAAAATTAACGGATTACGGCTATAACTTTTCTTCCCGAATTCTTCATCGGCAATAACGCTAACTAAGCCACCGGGATTAGTTATTTCAACTCTATCGCTAAACAATTCAATCATTATTCGTCCACCTTTGTCGTAATAATCACGATGCGAAAGGGCGTTGATAATCGCTTCTTTAAATGCTGTTTCAGGTATTTCCCATACTTCTTTTCTCGGTCCGCTTCCTTCGATGATGTAACGGATACTCAACCTGGATTTCAGCCAAAGTAAAGCGTTACGATATTGTTGCAATAGGGGCCCGCCCCAAACCTTATCGTCAATTATATGAACTTTATTTGTTCCTTCAAAAGCAACGCACCGGATTACTGCTTTTTCAAAAAAGAACTCAGGCTTTTTACCAAAAAACAATACGCTTCCATTTTTATAATTCCCATTTCTATTAATTAACTTTAAATTATTAATAATTTGCAAGTGTCCAATGTTAGGTGAAAGTCCAGCTAAAAATCTAAATTCCTCAAAAAAATCGATGTCAAAATCCCTCTCAAATAAAAAATGATTGCAAATACCTTCATCAAAATAAATGCGACTGCTTTGTTGAAAAAAATCTCGCATTTGCTCAACTAAAGTTATTTTTTGCGAATTAGGACCTTGTCTAACATATATTGCACCAGAAAGTGTGTACGGTTTTTTATCACCTGACGGAACTTCGATTACAGCTATTTTCTTTTCCTCAAGTTCAACGAAATAAAAAGAGCAATACAAATGTGGATTTATTTGATTTATAGCTTCTTGAATAGCCGAACGTTTTTTGTTATCTGCGTCAATTCCGTGTATTATGTTTTTATCATCAACACCTAACAAAATTATACCGCCTGCAGCATTGGCAAATGAACAAATCTCGGCGGCTAACTCTTTTAATTTTGTTGGAATACGTATTTTAAACTCAGCGTTATAACCTTCGCCAGAATCGATAATGCTTTTTATATCCATTTCCGTTAGTTTCATATTTCACTTTATTTTGTTCATCATTTATGTATTCATCAGCAGGTTAAATTGATTAGTGATTAAACATAATACATAATAACGCCAATTGCTTCTACAAACATCGTAATTTGAAGGGAAATTATCGAGCCGATAAATAAATCACATTCTTTCGGGAGCGCTAACGCCCAATAAATCCAAACCGTTTTTCATAACCGTCTTAACGGCAATTGCCAGAGCTAAGCGAGCGGAAGCTACTTCAGGCGGGGAACCGATAATACGGCATTCCGTGTAAAATTTATGAAACGCCGACGCCAAATCCTCGAGATAATTCGCTACTTTGTGAGGCTCAAAATTCTCGGCTGCATATGTAATATCTTCGCCAAAAGAGAAAAGTTTTTTCAGCAGATTCTGTTCCGACGTTTCGGTAAGCGCCGACAGATTTTCAAGGCTTTCGCTCAAACCTTCCTCCGCCGCCATTCTAAGAATGGAACAGATCCTCGCATGGGCGTACTGCAGATAAAAAACCGGATTTTCATCCGATTGTTTTTTAGCTAAATTAATGTCAAAATTCAAATGGCTGGACATATTCCGCATAATGAAAAAATAGCGGACGACGTCCGAGCCGACCTCGTCAACGAGATAATCCAGCGTAATATAATTAGCTTTGCGAGTGGACATTTTCATTACTTCGTTATCCTTGAGAATCGTTACAAATTGATGGATAAGAACTTTAATCTTTTCAACGTTATATCCCAATGCTTTAATGCCGGAAAGTACGTCGGGATAAGTCGCCGCATGGTCGGAACCGAATAAATCAACCATCAGATCATAACCGCGTTCAAATTTGGTCATGTGATACGCCATATCGGGCAGCCGGTAAGTCGGTTCCCCCGTAGATTTGATTATAACTTTATCCTTCTCATTTCCAAGTTCGGTAAGTTTCAGCCACAAAGCGTCTTCCTTCTTGTACGTGAGATTCTTCTCAGAAAATTTTTGCAGAAGAGTATCGATGTTTTTATTCTCGTAAAGATAATATTCGTTGTAAAATTTATCGAACTCAATACCGATAGATTTTAATGTGTTTTTTATCTCGTCGAAAATTACGCTCTCGGCGCGCTCCTTAAATTTGCCTTCCGCCGGTTCTTCTTTAAGACTATCGCCAAATTCGTTATACAGTTCCGCGGCAATATCTTTTATATATCCTCCCTGATAATGGTCTTCCGGAAACTCGGAAGTTTCTCCGAGTAATTCAAAATATCTCAATCTTACCGAATTACCGAGAACCCGCATCTGCCTTCCGGCGTTATTAAAATAATATTCCCTGTCAACATCATAGCCAAGCCACTCGAGAAGATTAGCCACCGTGTCCCCTATAACCGCATTTCTGCCGTGACCCACGGTCAATGGTCCGGTAGGATTTGCGGATACAAATTCCACTAAGGCGCGTTTCCCTTTAAACTTCCGTTCCCTTCCGAAATTCTCCTTTTTCTCAAAAATCTCTTTTATAATTTCGGCTGTATGCGCGGCGGTAAAAAAGAAATTTATAAATCCGGGACCGGCTATTTCAACTTTATCTATAATTTTATTATCATAATCGAGAGAATCAATAATTTCGCGCGCAATATCTCTCGGATTTTTTTTCAGTTTCTTAGTTAATGTAAGCGCCACGTTTGTGGAATAATCCCCATGGTCTTTTTGAGCGGGAACGGAGAAAGTAACATCTACGTCATTCAGATAATCTTTTTTTTTCGCCAATTCGGTAAATAATTCAATCAAATAATTTTTCACATCTACTCCATAATTTCATCGTCATTTTCATCTTTTATCTCAATAACTTCGGCGTCTCCCCAAAGTTTTTCCAAATTATAATATTCGCGAACATCTTTTCTGAAAACATGCGCTACCACGTCAAAATAATCTAATAAAACCCAATTAAGAGCGCGCTCGCCTTCTTTGTGAAAGCATTTAATTCCACGCTTGCTCAGGTTCCTTTCGACTTCATCGCTGATAGCTTTTACTTGAACATCCGAATCAGCCGAACAGAGAACGAAATAATCCGCCACTCCCGACATTTCATCCAATTTAAGAATTTTTATATCAAATCCTTTTTTCGTAAGAATTATATCGGCTATTTCTTTTGCAAATTCAATTGGTTTCAAAGTTTGCCTCATTTAACGGGGTTTAAATTAAAATAATCTTTTCCAATAACAACGGATACATCCAAAAAGTACTCTTCGTTAAGCTGCTGAATAACGTTCTTCTTTTTAACTCCGAGTAATTCCGCTATTTTATAAGCGTTGGCTTTATTGCCAATTCTATCTATCACTAAAGTTTCTTTCACATCAAAAGAGAAGTAATTGCCGGAATTAACCACATCCACATTCCGGTTCCTCAAAAAATCCGTAAATCTATCCGCTAATCCGCTTACTCCGCAGCCGTTCAGCACCTCGGCTTGAATAATTTCAGCCGGTTTCTCTTTGGTTTCATTTATTATTTCAGGCTTATCGGTTCCGTGCAGTTTAATAAATATTGAATATAACATGTAAATAATTATTACGCCCAGCGCAAAAAGAGCGAGATTCAAAAAAATGTTAACCAGCGGATTATTAAGCTGCGTATTTGAATGCGTTTGCTTTGACAATTTCTCTTCTTTTAAATAAAAAAATAACCGGATAAATCCGGTTATGAAAACTACGAAAATAAATAATCTATTTCTTGTCCGGTTCGTGCGAATATCGATTATCGAAAAATAGATTGCCGTAATAAGGATTGGAAGAATAAGGACTGTAAAAGCGCGTCGGGTCGTTGCTGAATTGAATGGATAATTCCGAATTGTCGCTTATTTTATAATTCAACTGCGCGCGGCTGAGATAAATTCCGTTCAGAGATTGAGACGCTCTGCCGCCTAAGGATGAATAAGGCGAATTTACAATGCTCGTTTCCACGAGTAAATTAATTTTATCGCTAACTTTGTAATAAAGACTGTTTCTGTAAACTCCCAAAGCAATTCCTTCGCTGCCGAACGAAGAATAAGACATACTGAGCGAATGATTCATCTTAAAATTATTCGGATTAATAAACCCGAGAACGAAACTCGGAGTAGGAGAACTGATCATTTTGCTTTTCAAATCAATTTTCGTCCCCGATTCCTTTTTAAATTGACCGTTGACGGAAACGGCGAACGCCAATAATAATATAAAAGATAACTTTTTCATTTAAGAATTCTCAATTTTAATGAATCTTACAACATTAAACTGGATTATGTTGCAACCTAATAAATTTAATCAACAACTTCAACAATCATTTCAATTTCAACCGGAGCATTAATTGGAAGTTCGTTTACGCCCACCGCGCTGCGGACGTGTTTGCCCGCATCGCCGAATACTTCAACCACAAATTCCGACGCTCCATTTGCAACCTGCGGCTGTGCGGTAAATCCGTCGGCAGAGTTAACAAACGCTGCAATTTTCACAATTCTTTTAATTTTATCCAGAGAACCTATCTCGGCTTTGATTACGCTTAAGCAATTGACGGCGCATTGTTTAGCGGCTTCTTTTGCATCTTCTACCGAAACGTCCGAACCTACTTTCCCCTCAAATGTCAGCTTTCCGTTAACCATCGGAAGCTGCCCCGCGGTCATCACTAAATTTCCGGTTTTTATTGCCGGAATATACGCCGCCAGCGGTTTCGGCGCTTCAGGTATTTCAATTCCCATTTCCTTTAATTTTGCTTCGTACATTTTACTTCCCTTTATTGCTAATTTAATCACTCTAATTTATTGAATTGGAATTATTATGACAAATATATTTTATAGCCGCTAATGCGC
>CAYNUJ010000016.1:0-29629 GCA_964400095.1 uncultured Melioribacteraceae bacterium | reverse complement strand
CGACAAAAATCGTCGGGATCAGAATGACATTTTGTTAGTTATTCAAAGGTTTCCAATAAAAATTTCCTTCAAAGCGCCGTTCCTTTCAACTCCAAATATTCCATCGCTTTCGGTTTGTCCGTTTTGCCCAGTTCGGTTCGGGGAAGTTTTGTGATAAACGCGATTCTTTTCGGAATTTTATAGCCCGCCAATTTTTCTTTTAATTCTTTTTTCAGGTAAACTTTATCTAAACTTTTCTCCGATTCCATCAAAGCGCAAACCGCTTCTCCCCATTTATCGTCCGGTGCGCCGAGAACGTATGCGTCGGAAATACCAGGTATGGATTTAAGAACGGCTTCCACTTCCCTCGGATTAACATTTTCGCCTCCCGTTACAATCAAATCTTCCCGCCGCATTTCGATATATAAAAAGCCGAAACCGTCTATCTTCCCGTAATCGCCGGTAAGAAAATATCCCTCCTTAAAGCGTTTTTGCCATTCCTCGGCATTTCGCAGATATCCTTTCGCAATTGTATTTCCTTTTACCGCAATTAAACCCGTCTCGCCTCTATTGAGTTCATTCCAGTTTGAATCGACAATTTTGATTCCCGTGCCGGCGAGAGCTTTGCCGGCGGTTTCAAAATTATCGGAAAGCTCGTAAGCATCCGCGGCGGCAATCATAGAGGTTGTTTCGGTTGAACCGTAAACTTTTACTATTGGAAGCCTCAGGTTAAGGCATTGCTCAATTAATCCGGAGTCAACGGGACCTCCGCCAATAAATAAAGATTTGCACTCCTTAAGCGCGCCCGGATCCTTCGATAAAATACTTTTCAATTTAGCCGGAACAAACGACATGAGATTCGGTTTCAATCTGCCGATTGCCTCGAGGATTCGTCCGGTTTCAAATGTAAAAGTCAGCAATAGCGGACTTCCGGCAAAAAGCGACCGGGCAATAATCGCAAATCCGCCGATGTGATAGAAAGGAAGACTCGCAAGCCAAGTATCGTTTTCCCGCAGGTCAATAAATTCCGATACGGCTTTAAAATTATTGAATAAATTTGAGACAGATATTTCCACCGCTTTCGGATATCCCGTGCTTCCCGAAGTGAAAAGTATAACGGCGGCTGCATCTTCGGAATTATATTTAACGCCTGACAAACGCTTGTTCCGATAGTTTGAGGCTTTTCCCGGATGAATATCAACGAACGATACCGACAAACCGGATGGATCGTTGAATTTTATCAGCTTTTTTATGCCGTACTTACGCGCGGCGGCGTTTATTTCCCCTTCCGTCCACATTGTATTAAAAACCGCGGGAGTTATGTTCATCTTCCAAAGAGAAAAAATTGTAATTACGGATTCAATACAGTTATCCGCCAGAAGACCTGTTACGGCATTCCGTTTAAAGCCCGCCTCCTTTAGACGAGCAGATTTTTTCTTTACTTGCTCGAGAAAATGAATTCGGGAAAATTTAGTTACAGAATCTGATACAAAAATCTGTTCCGGGTCTTCTTTTGCCAGTTCCTGCAATTTTTTATATAAAAGATTACTCATAGTTTACCAATGTTTTGTGGATATTTTACTCTTACCCAATTATCTGCAGACGTTAACTCTACTTTAATCGGCTCTTTTTTGAAAAGGTTAAACGTTCCAAGTCCGTGGCGTCTATCCGGATCAATTTTATCAGCGATAAATAATAAATAACTCCAACCCAAATTCGATTCCAGCGCGGAGGAAATTGTTATTTTCTTCAGAGGGGATTTTTCTAAGATTAAATTTTTAATTGAATTCAGCCCGCCGAAAATTCCGGGTTTAACTATTAGATGTTTAACTTCCGAATTTAATATCATATTTAGAGAGTGCGATTGATAAAGGCTTTCGTCCGCGGCAATCGGGAAAGGCGACTCGCCGGCTAATTGAATTAGCTGGGAAGTATCAGCCACGGGCTGCTCAATGTACTCGATATTATTCAGCTCAATTTTATCAATTAAACTGAGCGCCTTGTCAATCGACCACCCGCAATTTACATCCAAGCGGAGAAAAATATTTTCATCGGAAAGCGCCGCGCCTATGCCGTTCAATTTAATTATTTCGTCTTCGCTGTCGCCAATTCCTAATTTTATTTTAATTGTTGAATCGCGGTATTTTTTTAAGTCAACTTTAAGCAAATCGGCAAGAGTGAAAACATGATTAATTTTAACTTCAATTTCAGTTGGCGCCGCGCCGCTTTTCAGAGCGCTTAATCCGGCTGAAATTTGCTCCAATCCAAATTTCACGGAAGGATTCTTTACCGAATGTACAATTGAATTAAAATCGCTAATTCCGGCTGAACGGAATGAAGAACAAATAGTTTCAACTTCATTCAAAGCTTCTTCGAAACTTTCGGCTGAAAAACCGTCGAGAGGGGCAATTTCTCCGTAAACAATATTTCCGCAATCTGTTTCGGCTTCAACTATGATTATACGACGCGAAGAAATCTCTCCTTTTGAGGACTTAAACGGTTTAACGAATTTTAGAGTGTGAGCAGTGTATTTAATTTTTTCTATCGTCATAAAATCAATCCGGCGGAAAATAATATTCCGTATATACCGGATAGTTTGGCGGTAAGTTCCAATGTTTCGTTTAATTGAGCGCCGTCGTATGTGTAAATCATTTTAACTAATTTAACCGAAAGCGGAAGACTTAATATCGGGAGAAAAACAAATACGCTTTGTCTGAAAAAAATATAAACCAATACTGGAACGATATAAGAAATAATAAGAAAAGCCGAATATTGAACTTGGCTGAATTTTCTGCCGAATAAAACTGCAAGCGTGTTCTTTCCGTTGGCTTTATCCTGTTCGATATCCCTGTAATTATTCACAATCAAAATATTCGTAATTAACGCCCCGACGGGAATTGCCGTTAGAATTGACAAAGTTGTAAAGTGAAGGGATTGAACGTAGTAAGCGCCCGCGGTTCCCACCAAACCGAAAAAGACAAAAACAAAAATATCTCCTAATCCGTTGTATGCCAGCGGATACGGACCCGCCGTATAAGCGATGCCGGAAAGAATGGAAAGTATTCCGATTAAAAGAATTACCCATCCGCCGAGATAAACCAGATAAAGTCCGCATAAAAATGTAACTCCGAAAACCAGCGTAATGGCTATTTTCATTTCCTTTACGGATACAAGTCCGGCTGCCAGCACGCGGGTTGGCCCAACCCTCTCTTTAGTGTCAGTTCCGGCAAGGAAATCATAAAGATCGTTCACAAAATTAGTCCCGATTTGAATAAGCGCCGAACATAAAAGAGCGATGAATGCAGCCGCGGGATTAAACACGCCGTCGGCAACTGCAAGCGACGAACCGATGATTACCGGAACAAACGCCGCGAGCAGTGTTTTCGGTCTGCTTGCCATCATCCATTTTTCCACACTCGAAATATTTGCCGCGCGGGATTTAATCATTACGGCACTCTCGGAAATTTAGAGAAATCGGGTTTTCTTTTTTCGACGTAAGCTTTTCTCCCTTCTTGAGCTTCTTCGCTCATGTAATAGAGGAGAGTCGCGTTTCCGGCTAATTCCTGAATTCCCGCTTGACCGTCAAGCTCGGCGTTAAAAGCGGATTTAAGCAGACGAATTGAAAGGGGAGATTTTTCCAAAATTTCCTTCGCCCATTTTACGCCTTCGGCTTCCAATTCTTCAACGGGAACGACGGTATTAACCATCCCCATTTCATAAGCCTCTTTTGCGCTATATTGACGGCATAGATACCAAATTTCCCGCGCTCTTTTCTGCCCGACTAAACGCGCGAGATAACTTGCGCCGAAACCCCCGTCGAAACTGCCTACTTTGGGTCCGGTTTGTCCGAAGACCGCGTTATCCGCCGCTATGGTCAAATCGCATACAATATGAAGCACATGCCCGCCGCCGATTGCGTATCCCGCTACAAGGGCGATAACCGGTTTAGGCATACTTCTTATCATTTTCTGTACGTCGAGAATATTAAGCCGCGGAACTCCGTCGCTTCCAACGTATCCTTGATCGCCGCGGACTTTTTGATCGCCCCCGGAACAGAATGCATACTTTCCATCTTTTGCCGGGCCGCCGCCGGTTAATAAAACTACGCCGATATCGGGGTCTTCCCGCGCGTCGGCGAAGGCTTCATACATTTCGTTTACCGTCTCGGGGCGAAAGGCGTTTCTTTTTTCCGGACGGTTAATTGTTATTTTCGCTATTCCGTCCATCTTTTCGTAGAAGATATCCCGATAGTCTTTTGCTTTTTTCCAATCAAAACTCATTTTATTCATTCCGGTAATTGATTTTATTCCAAAATTCCAGTACAAAATTAACAAAATCCGCAGGCTTTTCTAAATGCACATTATGACCGGCAGACGGAATAATATTAAATTCTGAACCGCGGATCAATTTTTTCATCTCTTTGTTAATCGCCCTGAATTTCGGATCAAGTTCCCCGCACAGTAATTGAATGGGTAAATTAAGTTTCGGCAAGTCCTCCCATGCGTGTTTCATTTTTCCTCCGCCGAAATTTTTTAGAGAATTTGCCAAACCTGCCGGAGAATTTGTTTTTTTCGTTTCAACAATTGAAACGTACTTTTCCGTCGGAAGATTTTTAAGCGAATTAAATAACGGTTTCTCCATCCATTCATCAATAAATTTTTCGATACCGAAATTTAAAATATCCGAAGCCAGCGCGGTGTCGCTTTCAATACGCTTTTCTCTTTCTTCCTCATTAATAATTCCCGCCGTCGAACTCTCCAATATTAAACCGCCGAGAGCGTTTTCGTTCTTCACCGCGAATTTAAGCGCCAGTCTTCCTCCCATCGAATAACCCGCCAATATCGGTCGGCGTTCGCAAACGGAGCGGATAATGAATTTCAAATCGTCCAGTTGACTCTCTTCGCTATAACGCCGCTCTATTTCGGGAGAAGCGGTTTTTCCGTGTCCTATTAAATCAACCGCAAAAATAGGAACGCGCGCCGGAATAAGTTCTATCACTTCCTCCCAATCCAGGGAACTACCCGTGAAGCCGTGCAAAAAGAAAATAGGCGCGTTTTTTACGCCGCCGACGCGGCGGACTAAATTATATTTCAGCCCTTTAACGCTGATTATTTCAGAAGTTGTTTTCAATCAGTTTCTTGCAATTATTCCAAAATTCCTTCCGGATAGATACGGAATTTTCCGCGTCGGTTTTAATTTCAAAAATCTCTGTGCTTTCGGATTTCACAGAAGATTTTATAGCTGAAGTTAATCCAATCCAAGATTTGATAGATTTGTATTCGGCGCCGTACAATTTAGCCGTGTGTTTGAAATCCAAATCCAGCTCGGTTTTAAAATATTCGTCGAAATATTTTTTCTCTTCGGCGATAGGAAGAAGTTTGAAAATCCCTCCGCCGCCGTTATTGATAAGAATTACCGTTAGTTTCAGTCCGTATTTTTTTGCCGCGAGCAATCCGTTCATATCGTGATAAAAAGCAAGGTCGCCTGTGATGAGATAAACTCTCTTTTTACTTCCGGCTGCAATCCCGAGCGCCGTGGATACTATGCCGTCAATTCCACTCGCGCCTCTATTGCAAAAAATTTCTATCCCTTTTTTATAAATTCCGGAAAACGAATCTAAATCTCTCGCAGGCATACTGTTGGAAATAAACAATCTGGAATTACTCGGTACGGCTCTAATTACTTCGCGCACAATTCTTCCTTCAAAAGGAAACGACGAATTGATTACCATGCTAATCAATTCTAAGATTTCTTTTTGAGCTTTTTGCCATCCGGCAATCCAGTCCTCGTCAACATGTAAATAGCCGCGGTTATCTTCAATATGGGAAGAAACGGCGGACAAGAACTCTTCCGGCTCCAAGGCAATAATTTTATCTGTCGTTCTCGAAGGATCCCTCAAATCTCCGTGCCTGTTTACGGAAATTTTCAAACATTTAACTCGGGCGAAATAGTTTAATACCGAATTCATCGTTGGCGCGCCGCCGAACTGAATAATTAAATCCGGCTCAAATATTTTATCGGCTTTTCCGGTTCTCAAAAAATTAGACGCGGTGAAAATCAGATTATCGGAATTAGTTTCACGTAGATTTGAAAAACCGTCGGCGACGACGGGAGCGTTAATTTTACCCGCAAGCGCAAATAATTTATCCGTGAATGTTTTGCCGTAATTGCTGCATCCGGCAAGAATAAGCGGACGCTTGGATTCCAATATTGAATTAATTACGCTCGGTTTAACGGCTTTTTGCTTAACGGTTAAAGAATATTCGCTTTTGTCGGAACTTAGAAACTCTTTCGCGGTCTCCTTTTCAATTACGCCGTTGAAGGAATTCGGCTCCAACGGTTTTCTGAACGGGAAATTAATATGAACCGGACCGCGGTCGATTGAATTTGCGGTAAGATAAATTAGCGAGGCTTTTTTCTGCAACCTCTTCAACGCGAGCAGATTGGTTTTCGGCTCTCCCGCATCATAGAATAAGCGGATATGATTAGCGTAGAGATTATGCTGATTTATCGTCTGATTTGCTCCCGTGCCAATCAATTCCGCCGGACGGTCGGCGGTAATTACAATCAAAGGTATTCTCGAATTATAAGCTTCTATTATCGCCGGATAAATTTCGGCGGCGGCGGTTCCGGATGTTGTAAGAACGGCGGCGGGAAGAGAAGTTGACTTTGCCAATCCAAGCGCGAAAAAAGCCGAGGAACGCTCATCTACAATTACATGTTTTTTAATTCCACGTTCAGCCGCGAAAGCCATTGTTAACGGCGTATTGCGCGAACCCGGAGAAATACAGACATGCTTTAGTCCAAGCCGCTTTAACTGCTTAACAAATACCTGTGAATAAAAATAATTAAGATTTATCTTTTTCTTCATAATCGAAGAGGTTTAAGATTGGACGTAATTTTAATTTTGTTTCATCAAATTCGGTTTCAGGGTCGGAACCTTCGACAATACCGCATCCGGCGAAAGCGTAAACCATATTATTCTGTATCAAAGCCGATCTAATTGCAACGGCGAATTCGCCTTCGTTGCTAAGATTGAACCATCCGATCGCGCCGGTGAACAATCCGCGGTGATGCGTTTCTTCGTTAAGAATTGAAGACATAGCCGCAGACCAAGGCGCGCCGCATATTGCCGGAGTTGGATGAACTTCTTTAAGAAGCGAAAAAATCGGGCGGCTGCTTTTGAGCTTTGCTTTTACCGGAGTCCATAAATGCTGTATGTTGGGGAGTTTTCTGATAATAGGTTTTTCTTCGTATTCAATATCCTCCGCAAAGGAAGAAAAAGAGCCCGTGATAAAATCGACTACAGCTTTCTGTTCGTGCAGATTTTTTTCGCTGGATAAAAGCTCTTGTTCCAGTTTTCTGTCTTCCGCCAAAGTTCTACCGCGCGGAATAGAACCGGCGAGGGCGTCCGCTTCTATATATCCTCCGGAAAATTTCGCCAGCCTTTCCGGCGAGGCTCCGATGAAAATAGAATCCGCTTTGCCGAATGCATAAACATAGCAGTAAGGATAACGGTCGGCTAATTTTTTAAGCAGAACCGTCAATTCCGGTTTCTTGCTTAATTCCAATTTCACTTCCCTCGAAAGAACAATTTTTTGAAACTCGCTTTTCCGAATACTCTTCAACGCGCTTTTAACCATCGAATTCCAATTAATGAATTCAGATTCGTCGTTAAGATTTGTTGCGACAATTTTTGCCGGGGGAAATTCCTCCGCGCTTTCGGGTTTGGATGAAGTAAGTTCAACGGCTCTCCGACGCAATTCCTGAAGTTTATCCGCTGATTTATCGTAAACCGTAGCGATACAGTAATATTTGTTTTCGGTCTTTAAAATTATTGTTTCCGGAATGAACCATTCCGAATCGGAGTAGTCCTTCCATAACTCGCTCTCTCCGTTTGGAGCGAATTTTAATCCGCCTACAAAAAGAGGGATGGAATTCAGTTCAAATTCATGCTCGTTTGAAATAACCGACGATCTGAGCGATTCAATAATCTTTTCTGTTTCGCTCACTCTTTTTGAGGAATTCTCATTAATTGAATAAGCCGCTCCGAACGCGAGAAACGAAAATCCGAACGCCGGTTCATTCCAATACAAATACATCTCTCCGCTTTTAACAAGCTCCCGGAGTACGCTGTCAAAATTTACTTTATCTATCTGTTCAACAAACCGGTAAATGCTTTTAGTTCCATCGCTTTCAGCATTTTCCGCCGCGTCAATAAATGTTGCTATGTTTTGTTCGGAATATTCCAAATCATCCGCATAAAAATTAATCAAGATTTTAAATATAAATCGAAGAAATGAAGTTTCAAATTTCTCTTTATTCAGAAAAGATAAAATTTCGGCGGGATTCACATCTGTCTAAAATAAAAAGATTAAAAAATATCTTGGACAGCAAGAAAATATTTAATGACTAATTTATCCAATATTAGGATTGTTTTTATCTCTCGATTAAATAATCCAATCGCAGCTATTAGGCGAATTGTCAAATACGGTTCGATCATTTAAATTTACTCTTCAATTATTCAATAATGCTCAAATTGCAAAAATGATTAGAAAACTTACATTCAAAAACCGCCAAATAGAATATAAAATTAGAATTTCGAACAAAGCCCGTAGAGTTTCGATAAACATCAAAAACGGATTTATAATTCTTGTGGTTCCTTCTGATTTCCCTGTGAAGAAAGCCGAAGAATTCATTCGCTCGAAAGGGGATTGGATACTGAAACATGTCGATTCGGCAAGACCGAAAATAGAAGGTTTAGTTTACCGCGGGAAAGAGATGGAACCGGAGTATGATGACAATACGGTGACATTCGTCGTAAAGAAAAACGGAAAGAAAATAAAAATTGACGATAAACTTAAATTCTTTTTTGAAAATTGGATGTATTCCGTTGCGCAGGATTATATTCCGTATAGAACTTACGAGTTAGCCGATAAATACAATTTTAATTTTAACAAGATTAGCGTTAAACAAGTCCGAAGCAGATGGGGAAGTTGTTCGTCCAACGGGAATTTAGCTTTCAATTACAAGCTAATGCAGTTTGAAAATGAAGTAATAGACTACGTAATTGTGCATGAACTTTGTCACACAAAAGAAATGAATCACTCGCCGCGGTTCTGGAAATTAGTCGAAGATATAATTCCGAATTATAAAGAACTTAAAGATTCGTTGAGATTTGGAGAAATAGCATTTTAATCGCGGATAACTTAAGTCTCCTTTTTCTTTTGAGCAAAATAAAAATCAAAAATTAAGTTTTCCGTTTTTACCGAAATTACGAGTCTGGTCGCCGATTTAACAAAAGGAAAAACAATCAAACCGCCCGCCGCGTCGTTTCTGCCGAGTTCGCTTATTCTGAATACTTCGTTCTTCCAGAATGCTCTTTCCATCCGGATGTTTTCTTTATTATACTTGTATTCATTTTCTTCTTCCTCCATTTCCCTCAGCCAAATTCCCGATTCTTCCAAAGGGTCGGTGTCATCATCGTTATCCGCAATGCTTGATACAACCCCGAAGGCGGCGAATAAGCAGTTCATTGTGCTTTCAGTTTCATGTTGAGTTTCTAACGCCGATTCGCTCTTCTTCAAGTTTTGCAATGTCCTTTCCGGATCGGCGGCTGAATATGTTTTTTCGGAATAACGCGGGTCTTCGGCGGCTAAAACCGTCATTGTAATATTTTCCGGCGAAATCATGAATTTATTACTTCCCAAATTTTCAGCAAAAATGAAAAATTGCGATTCTCTTCTGGAATAGTTTTCAAAGTTTAACGATAAAAACAAACTATCGCTTTCAAGCGTGATGATTTTTCTTCCTTCGTAATACTCGAACTCATCTTCAGGTTCAATTTGGTAAACCGTTCTGCCGCATCCGGTAAACATCAATAAGACGACGATGCTTAAAAAATAAATAATTCTTTTCATTTTGTTTCTCCCAAATAGAACACAGCGTTCATATTTTATGCCAAGAGAACCGCCGCATGTCCGCGATGATTTCGCTATAACACGTACGGAAGTGTATTGCTTACGGAACACTACTGTAGAATTTCCCGAACAAAGATATCAAAGTCTGCCGAAAGAATTAAATAATAAAATAATTTGCAAATCATTACCCTCTTAGCTAATTTTTGGAATCTTAATTATGTTAATACATCTTAGCGGGAGATTATATGTCTCTATTCGATCATACCTGGCTGCCATTTATTTATTTATACGGGGTCGGCGGGTTATTTTTTCTAATAGGAATGATAATTATACTTAAAAGCAAAGCTTTAAATTTGAAATTAAAGCGCCACAAATATTGGCTGAAAGTTCTAATTTTCGGCTATGTCTATTTTGTTATATTTCATGCATTTTTCACACTTTTAGCATTATACTGGTAAAATATGGAACATCACGCCCCTATTAATTTCGAAACATTTCATAATATCGGAACCACAACAGATTGGGTAATAATGATTGGTTACTTTCTGATTGTGATGCTTTTCGGCAGTTACTTCGGAAAGTATAACCGCAGCACAAAAGATTTCTTTTTCGGCGGCAGAAGGTTCACCTGGTGGCTCATTGCTTTTTCTATTGTAGCTACCGGAGTGGGAAGCCACAGTTTTATTAAATATTCGGCAAAGGGATTCGAACACGGATTTTCATCGACTATGACATACCTGAACGATTGGTTCTTTATGCCTCTATTTATGTTCGGATGGCTTCCAATAGTGGTTTATACAAAAGTCCGTTCCATTCCGGAATATTTTGAAAAGCGATTCAGTCCCTCGGCGCGGTTTTTAGCGACGTTTTTGCTTCTTCTTTATATGATTGGGTATATTGGAATCGGGTTTTTAACGCTGGGAAAAGCCGCTTTGCCGCTTCTACCGACGGATTTTTCTATGCTCGGAATTCACTTCGATGTTACGTTAATGGGTGTAGTGATATTTATTTCGGTCATAACAGGATTTTATATAACATTCGGCGGTCAGACGGCGGTTATATTTACCGATTTGCTTCAAGGAGCGATACTTCTCTTCGCCGGAATTCTCCTTTTCTTTTTGGGAGTAGCATATTTAGGCGGATGGGACACATTCTGGAATTTACTGCCTGTAGAATGGAAATTACCGCTGGCTAATTATAACAGTCCGCCCGACTTTAACTTTGTGGGTATTTTTTGGCAGGACGGCGTAGCGGGTTCAATAGGATTTTTGTTTATGAACATGGGCTTGATAATGCGTTTTATGGCTACAAAAAGTGTGGACGAAGGGAGAAAAGCGGCTGCGTTTAATGTGCTGTTTATGCTTCCGATTTCCGCGGTTGTCGTAGGCAACGCCGGATGGATAGGAAAAGCGATTTCTCTGGTTCAGCCCGATGTGGTTCCGGTTAATACTTCTCCCGACCAGATATTTGTGGTTGTCGCCAATATAGTTTCAAGTCCGGGTGTATTCGGATTTATTATGGCTTCGCTTACCGCGGCGTTGATGTCCACGGTCGATACGCTTATAAACGCCACCGCCGCGATTTATATAAACGACATTCACCGTCCCTTAGAGAAATTTTTCAAAAGGGATAAAATAGAACAGAAGTTAAAAGATAAAAAAGAATTAATAGCCGCGCGTTATTCATCGGCAATTATTACCGGACTCGGAGTACTTGCAGTGCTGGCGTTCAAAAGTTTCCCTACGGTTTACGAAGCGCATGGATTTTTCCATTCAACGCTTACGCCTCCGCTTGTTGTGGCAATTTTCCTTGGAATATTCTGGAAGCGTTATACGCCGGGAGCGGTAATTGCCACGTTCATTGCCGGAACCGCATTGATGATTTTGGGCGCAGATAATCCTTCGGTTCTAATCGCGCCTTTCGATCATGGGATCAAAATGAATCCGGCTCATCCTTACAGTTACATCCGGGCATTGTACAATACTTTTGTCTGCGCTGCGGTTGGAGTGCTTATTACATTCTCCGAAGGCGGTGTAAAAAATATTGCGGATAAAATTAAAACAAAACCTAACGGAAAAATGATTGCTTATGTGCTTTCCGGTGCGGCTGTAATTTTATTCCTTTTAGTTTCTTCCAGTATATTCCCGGTTTGGATACTTTTCATATTTGCAGTTATCTTAGCTTATGTCGTTTCAATAGTTTCAAATTATTTTATTGTGTACGATGCATATGATAATACCGAAGGACTGACAATTTGGTCTGTTGCTAAAGCCAAAGAAATGTTCAAAGGAAGTAAACTTAACGAGGAGGAAGGAGAAAAAATAAAAGTTGCGTGGGAACTGAAAGACGGCGAGGACGGAACTATTAATTTCTCAAAGAATGATATGGATAGAATGAAAGCCAATATCGGAGATTTAGTTTATATTTCCGATCACCGCGCATGGCTTGGCGGATTAAAATCAATTCACTCCGTTTACGGGGAACCGCATAACGAAGACGGCAAGGTTTTAATAAGCGTCGAAGATAAATTGAACGGTCAGTTTATCGAAGGACAATTTTTAACCGCTGAAAAAGAAATGTAATAAAATTAAAAGCGCTAATCGATTTGACGGTTAGCGCTTTTAATGACTGCTTTAATACCGAATAAACTATTTCATCAATATCAATTTACGTGTGCCGGTAAAATTACCCGACGTTAAACGGTAAAGATAAATTCCGCTTGAAAGTCCCTCAGCGTTAAATTCAACTTCGTAAGTTCCAGGCGATTGGTTTTCGTTGACCAATTCAGCCACTTCGCGTCCTAATAGGTCGTAAACCTTCAGCGATACAAATTGAGAGCCGCTGCTCTGCAGCGCTTTATTGACAATTGGAATTGTATATTTGATTTTAGTTGACGGGTTAAACGGATTCGGACTGTTTTGATATAATTTGAACGCCGTCGGAATTGTGATCACATCCTTTACATCTGTAGTTCCGGTTATTTGTCCGCGCCCGCCGCCGAATTTTGAAAAATGGGTTGCCCGAAAACGAACGTCGTTGGGCGTATTGATCGTCTCAATTCCAATGCCGTCGAATCTGGCGTCTCTTATATAGGCAAAACCGAGATCGTCTTTATTCAAATTGAGCCTTTTAAATACTTCCAGCAGGTTATCGTTCTTAGGTAAAATATAGGCGATAAAACTGCCGGGTTTAAATATAAAATCCCCCACAACCGGAATTCTTCCCGGCATTTTGAATACATTCACTCTCATTACCATGAACAATCTTTCGTCAAAAAAACTCGGCGCGTATCCGTCTAATCGGTTGAATACGAATTTTATCGAAATTAATATTTTTTCGTCGGTTAAATCCGAGAATACAAACTTGCTCCCGGCAAAAGCGTCGTAAAGAAATTGAATGACCGGATAGTTATCGCTAAAATTGTGGGGCGGAATAGTATATATTGAATCTTCCCGGATAAATCCGGAGTCGATTAATGCGGAAGCTTCAAGAATGGAGTCTCTTACGGCAACGCCGAATTCGTATTTATACATGTCTTGAGCTTTTAATGAACCGCTCAAGCAGATAAGAGCAAATAAAAGAATTATTTTTTTCATCTCGGTTCCTTAAAGTAAATATGTTTTATCAAATATAAACGCGTAATTCATATTTGCAGGATTTACATTTGAATGTATTGAATTATTCATTCTGATACAATGTCTGTTTCAATAAAATAACGCCGTTATGAACTGTATCACATTTGCCGATGTATAATCTGAACCTTATTTTGATTATTTTGGCGGTTAATTATGAAAAATTATTTCCTTATCATATTTCTTATTGGCGGTTCAATCTTTGCACAGGAAGGATTGAAAATAGGCAGATTAAAATATAACGGCGGGGGCGATTGGTACAACGACCGTTCCGCCGAAATTAATTTGCTTAAATTTGCGTCTGAAAACGCAGGCATTAAAACTCAGCCTTCGTATAATTTTGTCGAAATTGGAAGCGGAGAAATTTATTCTTATCCTATCTTATTCATTACCGGTCACGGAACTATTAAATTTACGGACGACGAAGCCAAACAGTTGAGAGATTATTTGGAAAAGGGGGGATTTTTATACGCGGACGACGATTACGGGATGGATAAATCTTTTAGAAGAGAGATTGAAAAAGTATTTCCGGAAAAGGAATTGATCGAGCTGCCGTTCAATCATGAATTATATCATATATTTTATAATTTCAATTCCGGACCACCTAAAATTCACGAACATAACAACAAGGCTCCCCGCGGATACGGAATATTTATCGGTAAAAGACTCGCGGTTTATTATACTTATGAAAGCAATCCCAGCGACGGATGGGCAGACCCTGAAGTTCATAACGATCCGCCGGAAATTAGGGAGAAGGCTTTGAAATTCGGAACAAATTTACTCTTATTCGCGCTTACAAATTAATATGAACGATATCCTTCAATATAAAAAACAGCTTGAACGGCGGCTTAAAGGTTTGTATTCTCGACAAGTAATTATTTCGTTTGCAGGAGTATTAATTATTACCCTGACTTTCGCGATGATATTTTTCTCCGGTTCGGTTATTATCGAATTTATAAACAGAATGGATTCCGGTTCCCGCGCCGCAATTGTTTATTCAACGATTTTTTTAACCGCGGCTGTTTTTCTAATTTATTTCGGACGTATAATGATCGTCCGGCTTCATTTATTGACAGGTCCGAAGTACGAAGAATTAGCCGAATTAATCGGCGTTAAATTTCCCGAGGTAAAGGATGAACTCAAAAACGCTTATCAAATAATCAATACTTCGAGCGCCGGAACATCCGGGGAATTGAGCGAAGCGGCATTTAAAGCGGCATTCGATAAAACCCGCGATTTGGATTTTTATAAAGCGATAGACCTTTCAGAATTTAAAAAGAGAATTAAATTCTTTTTACTTGCTCTGGCGGCGGTCATATTATTAAACCTAACGCCTTTTTTCAATTCGGCGGCGGTAAGAATTATAAATTATGACAAAGAATATACCGTTCCTCCCAAATACGGATTTGAAGTAGAACCTGGAGACATTCTGTTGACAAAGGGCGAGCCGATAAATATAAAAATTATTCTTTCCGGAGTAGCCGCGGATGAGTTGAGTTTGTATATTAAATCGGATGAAGATTTTGAATTCCGCGAATTGATTCTTACTCCGGATTCGGCTGGGATATTCCAATATTCACAGAAAGCGGTTCTCAGTTCATTTAAATATTTTTGCGAATACGACGGAGTAAAAAGCGCTGAATATGAAGCTCAAATTATAGACCGACCGTCGGTATCGGGATTGGATTACGAAATAATTCCGCCGTCTTATACAAAACTTCCTAAAACAATACAGAAAGACAACGGAAACATTACCGCTCTTCCCGGAACAAAAGTGAAAATTAAACTTTATTCCGAAAAGGCGCTTTCCGCGGCTTTAATTAAATGGCAGGACAGCTCCTCAACTGCAATGCGGATTGATCCGAACGGCGCGGAGGGTTCTTTTAAAATTAATAAAGAAGCGGAATATCTTTTTGAAATCACCGACACATCCGGCATCAAAAACAGCAATCCGATAGTTTATTCTGTCAATACGCTCACAGACGAAAAGCCGTTTATTGAATTTATCTCTCCCGTCAAAGATATAACCTTGGGCGAAACCGACATTGTTCCTCTGTTCATTAAAATTTCCGACGATTACGGATTTTCCGGCTTGTCTGTGTTCTATAAATTGAGCCGATCGCAGTTCAAGCGGATTGATTCGGTATATCGGGAAACAAGAATACCGTTTATTGCGGACGATACCGAAAAGGAAGTGGCTTACGCTTGGGATCTCGCTAAACTTTCACTTGCGGAAAACGACGTTGTTTCGTTTTACGCCGAAGTGAAAGACAACGATTTTATTTCCGGTCCGAAAAAAGCCGTAACGAGAATATTGAATTTACGGGTTCCTTCTCTCGACGAATTGTTCGCCAAAGCGGATAAAACACAGGAAAGATCAGCCGATGATTTGGAGGAAGCGCTTAAGGAATCGGAAAAGCTGAAAGAGGAGTTGACCAAATTAAGCAACGAGTTGAAACGCGACGATAAAAAAATCGACTGGCAGGAAAAAGAGAATATTCAAAGCGCAATGAAAAAGATGAAGGAACTCCAGAAGAAAATTTCCGATGTGGGTGAAAAATTGAAGAAGATGGAAAATGAATTAACTGAGAATAAACTGCTTTCGCCGGAAACTCTCGAAAAATATAACGAACTTCAGAAGCTGTTCGAGGAACTAAACGGCGAGGAACTGCAGAAAGCGCTTGAGCGGATGCAGAATATGATGAATAGCATGATGCGCGATAAAATTCAGCAGAGTCTTCAAGATATGCAGTTTAACGAAGAAATGTTCCGCAAGAGTATGGAAAGGACTATTAACCTTCTCAAAAGAATTCAAGTGGAGCAAAAACTCGACGAAGTGATGAAGCGGACGGCTGATATTCAAAATAAGCAGAAAGAAATTAGCGACGAACAGCAGAAGGGTTCGCCGGATGAAAATAAAAAGGATAATTTGGCGAAACGGCAGGATGAACTTAAAAACGAACTGAAAAATCTCGGCAAAGAAATGGATAAACTTAAAGACAAGATGAGCGAACTTGAAGATATGCCGAACGATATGATGAAACAAATAAAAGATGAATTTGACAAACAGAAGAATGAAAAACTCTCGGAAAAAGCAAGGAATAAAATTGAAGCGAAAGATTTTAAATCCGCTGAAAAATTACAGAATAAATTAATGTCAAATATGAAGGAAATGCAGGGCAAATTATCCGAGATGAAATCCCAAATGCAGATGCGCAACCAGATTAAAACTATGGCTGAGATGATGCGGATAATAAACGAACTGATTGATTTATCCAAACAGGAAGAAAAATTAAAAAACTCCACGCGCGAACTGAACGGAAATTCGCCCAAACTCGGAGAAAAAGCAAGAGAACAGAATGAAATTATTTCCGCGCTCGGCAGAATAGTGTCGAAAGCGGTGGAACTATCGCAGAAAACTTTTGCAATTACGCCGGAAATGGGTAAAGCGCTAGGTATGTCGCGTATAGAAATGGCACAGGCAATTTCCGCTCTGCAGAATAAAAGCAGTTCGATGGGCGTTAACCATCAAACCGGAGCAATGAGATATTTGAACGACGCAGCTCAGCAAATGCAGAACGCTATGGCGAGTATGATGAATCCGGGGAAAGGCGGAGGAATGATGAGCCTTATGCAGCAGATGCAGAAACTCGGTCGGCAGCAGATGAATATAAATCAATTGACGAAAATGATGCGCAGCGGTAAATTAACTCAGCGACAAATGGCTCAAATGAAAAGACTCTCGAAGCAGCAGAAGGTAATTCAGCAATCCCTCGAAGAATTAAATAAGGAAATTCAGAAAAGCGGTAAATCGAAAAAATTAACCGCTAATCTGCGCAAAATTATCGAAGATATGAAAGAAGTGGTTTCCGGAATGAATTCCGTCAAAATAGACGATAAACTCATTCATAAACAGGATAAAATTTTATCCCGCCTCCTCGACGCGCAGCGCTCTATTAACGAAAGGGATTTCGAGAAAAACCGCCAGTCCGCTGCGGGAAAAGAATTTTCACTCAACTCCCCAGCGGAATTACTGCTTCGAACGGAAGAAGGAAGAAATAAACTGAGAGACGCACTGCTTAAAGCCGTTAAAGAAGGTTATTCCAAAGATTACGAAGAATTAATTCGTAAATATTTTAAAGCTCTGGAAGACTCTTACAAGTTTGAGAATAAATAATTTTTCCGGTACAATCTAACGCGGAAATTGCGATTGCAGATTGATAATTGTCGATTGAAAGATATTCGAAATTCCAAATCGAAAATCTTCATTCGTAAATCAAAAGAAGCGCCCCAATCGACCGTTAAGGCAAACAGTCGTTATTAAATCAATGCCGATTTTTATTGTTCATTTCCCGGCAAATTCACATTTTTCTTCATGGATTCAACCGAAAGCCGCTTTTTATATTCCAGAAATTTTTGATAGAGATTTTCATTCGCTTGGGCTAAAATCTGCACAGCTAACAGCGCGGCATTCTTCGCACCGTCAATTGCCACTGTTGCAACGGGAACTCCGGAAGGCATCTGAACGATTGAGTAGAGGGAGTCAACTCCATTCAGCGTTTTAGATTTAATCGGCACACCGATAACCGGAAGCGCAGTAAACGCGGCGGTTACTCCGGGTAAATGCGCCGCTCCACCCGCGCCTGCAATAATCACTCTAATACCTCTTTCATACGCCGAGGAGGCGTAATCTTTAAGTACATCCGGACTGCGGTGAGCGGAAATAATTTTAACTTCAAAGGGAATATTAAATTCTTTAAGCGCTTCGAACGATTTCTCCATAACCGGCAAATCCGAATCGCTTCCCATTACTACGCCTACTTTCGGTTCTTTTTCCATGCGGATATCCTTTCTCTCTAAATAAAATTTTAAGCTGTAATTTACGGAAATTAAAGAAAACAGCAATAAAAATATTTATCTTTGCATTCTAAAAAAAAGGAATAAATTGAGAGTAGCATATTTTTCAAGCGAAGTATTTCCGTATTCCAAAACGGGCGGATTAGCCGACGTAGCCGGTTCGCTTCCGGCGGCTGTTTCAGCCGCGGGCTGCGATGTGAAAATTTTCACTCCGAAATATTCTTCCATCGACGCGAAGGCTCACGGACTGCGAAAAATTGGCGTAATCCCGGAATTTGATTTTAACGGATATTCTAAGGAACCGGTAATTTATTTGGGTAAATTACCCGATTCCGATGTTGAAGTTTATTTCATCGATTGTCCGGAATATTTTGACCGAGAGGAAATTTATACCAACGCTAAAGACGAAGCGGAAAGGTTCGCTTTCTTCTCCAAAGCCGCGCTCGAAGCCATTATTTTTCTAAAGCAGTCTCCGGATGTTATTCATATCAACGATTGGCAGACGGCTCTTGTTCCGCTTTATTTAAAAGATTTTTATTCCAATGCGCCTAATTTCAAAAAGGCGAAAACGCTTTTTACAATTCACAACATCGGATATCAGGGTAAGTTCAATAAAAGGGTTCTCAAAAAAATCGGGATTGACAAAAAGTATTATTACCCCGGAGGTCCGGCGGAATTTTACGACGAAGTTAATTTCATGAAACTTGGAATTATTTTTTCCGATTTGATTAATACCGTCAGCCGCACTTATGCCGAAGAAATTCTTACGCAGGAATTCGGAGAAGGTTTGTCGGGCGTTCTGTTAACAAGGCGTTCGGATCTTTTCGGAATACTCAACGGAATTGACGAAAATATTTGGAACCCTGCTTCGGATAAACTAATTAAATCGAATTATTCGTTCCGGTCAATCGCGAAGAAAGCAGATAATAAAACGCTGCTCGCCGAAGAGTTGAACATTCCGTTCGAGAAGGAGATACCATTCATTTCGATCATTTCCAGAATGGCGGTTCAAAAGGGATTCGACATTTTAATGGATACTATCCCTTATCTTTTGGATGAAAACGCCCGATGGATTTTTCTCGGCAGCGGAGAGCCTGAATACGAGGAGTTCTTTAAAAAATTAAGCGCGGCTAACCCCGGTAAAATTTTTGTGCGAATCGGTTACGACGATAGGCTGGCTCATTTAATTGAAGCCGGATCGGATATGTTTCTTATGCCTTCAAAATACGAACCGTGCGGATTGAATCAGATGTATTCGCTCAAGTACGGTACGGTTCCGATTGTAAGAAAAACCGGCGGATTAGCCGACACGGTTTTCGACTGGGATGAAATGAAAAGCTTCGGATCGAGAGACGGGAACGGATTTTCGTTCGTTCATTATGACGGATTCGGACTTTACGACGCGGTACAGCGAGCTTTGGAATATTTTTCAAATAAAAATATTTGGAAATTGCTTCAGCGCAACGGTATGAAGCAGGATTTTAGCTGGGACAGTTCGGCTAAAAAATATCTTTCCATTTACAAACAAGCAGCGAGAAAATAGGCTGATTATGAAATTGCGGAACTTCCTGATTTTCTTTTCAGTCGTTTTAATTATTCACTCATCCCTCAATTACTACATCATACAGCGCGGATTAGAGGCTCTGCCTGTGAATTCGGTTTGGCGCATTTATTTTGTTGTTTCGGTTGTTTTCTTCGCATCGGCGTTTATTATCGGCAGACTGTTGGAAAGAATTTCCATTAATTTTTTCTCGTCGTTGTTAATTTGGACCGGAGCTTTCTGGCTTGGAATAATGGTCTATCTTTTTTTAATGATTCTAACCGTAGATATTCTAAGAGGGATAAATAATTTTGCGGAAATTTTTCCGCCTTTAAGTCATGAAGGCAAACTAATTTTATTCACGGCTATCGGATTAACCGCGATAATTATATCCGCTGCCAGTTATGTAAATATTCGCTTTGCTGTTGTAAGGAATTTTAATTTAAGTATCGATAAAAAAGCCGGGAAGCTTAAATCCTTAAAAATTGTTATGGTATCCGATATCCATCTCGGTACAATCATCGGACGGGAATATTTAAACAGAATTATTGAAATAATTAATTCTCTCAACCCCGATATCATTTTAATTCCCGGGGATATTATAGACGAAGACATCGAGCCGGTATTAAGCGATAATATGGGGGAAACGCTTCAACTACTAAGAGCTAAATACGGAGTATTTGCCGTAACGGGGAATCATGAATATATCGGCGGCGTTGATAAAGCCAAAGATTTTTTATCCAACCATGGAATTACATTGTTAAACGACGAGATAGTTTTAATTGACGGCAGTTTTTACGTTGCGGGAAGAGAAGACTTATCTATGAATCAATTTACGAGTAAAAAGAGAAAACCTTTGAAGCTGATAGTCGGCGAAGCGGACAAAAATCTCCCGATCATTTTATTAGATCATCAACCGTTCGGCTTAAATCAAGCTGTGGAAAACGGAGTTGACCTTCAACTTTCGGGGCATACGCATAACGGGCAATTATTTCCTTTCAATTATATGACCAAAGCGGTTTTCGAATTGAGCTACGGATATAAAAGAAAAGGCGACACGCATTTTTACGTTTCCTGCGGCGTAGGCGGCTGGGGTCCCCCGATACGCACAAACAGCCGTCCGGAAATCATTTGTTTCGATATCTCTTTTGGATAAAATTTTTCCCTCAACTAATTTATATTTTCATTAAAATTTCTTATCTTCAATTTGTGATTGAACATATTCTTAAGGGAGGAGAAATGTTAGAAAGTACTAAATGGGTTGCCGGCTGGGGAACGCTGTCTTTAGTCAACGCAGGTTTGGCTCAGTCAAAAAATAGAAGCGGTTTTCTTTGGTGGTTAACTTCATTGTTCATCGGTCCGGTTGCAACATTCTTGATTGTTATTCTTCCAAAACTTGAGGAAACAACTTAACGAAAGATTAAGTTCTCTCCTTAAGGTTAGTTACGAACCGTTAAATTTTATTTGAGATTTTTTATTTTATCCAACATCATTTCCGCCGCGGTTGTTGGGGGGAGAACTCCGTCGATTATTTTTTCTCTTATGCTTTTAAATTCTTCTTTCACCGAGTCATGATTCAAAAAATAATCTTTCAATCCGTCTTCAATTAATCTGTTCGTCCATTCAAGATCCTGCTCTTTTCTTCTTCGCAAAAACGCGCCGCTGGATTTTGTTAAATTCCATTGTTCTTCCATTGTAAGCCAAAGAGTCTCAATCCCCTCTCCGGTTAACGCGGAAGCGGTTAACGCCGGAGAAGTCCATCCTGCGGTTGCCGGCTGAAGATAATGGAGCGCGTTTGAATAATTCTGTTTTGCTCTCTGCGCCGCCGCTTCATTCCCGCCGTCCGCCTTATTAATTAAAATAGCGTCCGTTAATTCCATTATTCCTTTTTTAATTCCCTGCAGTTCGTCTCCGGCTCCTGCAATAAGCGTCAAGAGAAAAAAGTCCACCATCGACCGTACGGTTATCTCGCTTTGTCCCACACCGACTGTTTCGATGAGAATTATATCATAACCCGCGGCTTCGCAAAGCGTAATAGTTTCCCTTGTTTTACGCGTTACGCCGCCGAGGTTTCCGCCGGACGGAGAGGGACGAATAAAACAATTATTTTCGCGGGATAATTTTTCCATTCTGGTTTTATCTCCGAGTATGCTGCCCTTGGAAATACTGCTGCTCGGATCAATTGTTAAAACCGCAGTTTTGTGTCCCGCTTTAATTAAATATAATCCCAACGCCTCTATTAGCGTACTTTTACCCGAACCCGGCACGCCGGTAATTCCGATACGAAACGAATTCCCGGAATAAGGAAGCAGTTTACTCAAAAGTTCCTGCGACTTTGAGCGATGTTTAACGGAGTTACTTTCTATCAAAGTGATCGCGCGGGCTAAGGCGACTCTGTCTTTCGCAAGAATTCCCTCAAACAATTCTTCAATATTCAAATCATTTTTAGCTATTTCTTTCTTCCCGTCCGGCTCGGGAACCGCTTCGGAACCTTTAATAATTTTCACCGTAAACTCTTTTCCTGCGTTTTTCGGCTGCCATTCGGGTTTGTATGTTTTTTCTTTTTTCATATTAAATAATTTGATTTCCGCTGAAAATAAAAATAAACAATTTTAATCTCGATTGAAAAGCCAAAACTTCAATCTTATTCTTCAAAAAAAACGGATTCGAGAACCGAATCGGGGGGATTGTACTCGAAGGGAAGCATATCCGCCAGACGCAGAAACGCCCAATAAGCGAAAGTTTGGATTTTAAATTGATCGAAATATCTTCCGCGAGTATCAAACCGAACCGAATCGGCATGAAGATAAATTTGCGCCACCGGAGCGGCAGGCCAGCGGTTTTCGTATATGAAATCGAGGTAATTAGGGTCTTCCAATTTTCTGTCATAAACTATTTCGAGTTCGTCTTTAAAAGAAATTATTTTTTCATAATCGTTTTCCGTTGGGAAAATAAACAGCTCGGTATCTATTCCCATATACTGACCAATTCTTCTGTACTGATTAAAATACTTAAAATAGTAAACCAGAAATCCCTGCCGTTCGAGTAAACTCGTTCTATCCTCAAGCGAATCGCTTAACCCCGCTTTTTTAAGTTTTTCAATTTCATCCCAATCATTTGACGCTGTACGAAGGAAATGCCTTAAAGAACCGCAGTATGTTTTCAATCTGTTGAAATCCCAATCGTTCTTTTCATCTTCATCCACCGGCTGAAGTTCGAAAAACACAGGCTGACCTTTGAAAATTGTGTTAGGCTCTTTGTAGCTGAAAAATTCGAGGAAGTATTTTATTTTAAAACCGAGAGCGTAATTTGTAATTATAAGCGGTTCACTCGCTTCCGCTATTAAACTTCCCTCTTTTTCTTTGAATTCCAACACATACGGGTTTTCCAATCTGCATCTTTCCGCGTTGCCGCTCTGTCCGATAAACTCCAAAATAAATTTGTCCAAGCGGTCTTTCCACAGTTTCTGTTCCTCTTCGTCAATAATTACCGTCGGCAGTTGATATATCTGCGGTACAAGGAAAAACGAAAGTTGATATTCTTTATTCCCCGCAACTCTAATATCCTCAATTATTCTTTTATACCCGATGCTCGAAACAATTATTTTATAGACCCCGCTTCTTAAGCCGGTAATTCTGTAGTAGCCGTTCTTGTCGCTCGACGAACCCGCCGTAGATCCCGCCAAATAAACGTTCACATCGGCAATCGGTTTTTTTGTTTTTGCGTTAAGAATCCTGCCGGAAATTTTCACTCCCTTCTGCGCAATAAGAAGCGATCCGGGTAAGAAGAAACATAGGAGAAAAATTACAATTAATGTTTTACCGAATTTTTTCATTTGTCAAGGGCGGTATTTCAATTACAGGAATTCCTTCCATTGTAGTTGGATTAATTATATAATTTCTATCGTAGTTCAAAATTACTTTCGGTCCGGCGCCCCACGACTCAATTTTCGGTATGTCTTCGGGACGGACGTAAAATTTTGTTCCCTGCGAAAGTCCGATCACACTTTTTTTCTTCTCCAGAGACTGAATTAAATCAAAGTATCCCAAACTGTAAAATGAAATTCTCTCGATATCGGGAAGCGATAATATCAGCCGGTATTTGAATCCGTCGATATACAAAAATCCCTCGTCGAGAGATTCCCTTATTACGAGCATAACCGGAGACATATTAACAGCCGTTACTAATCTTCGCGTCTTCCAAACCGAACCGTCGGATAGAGTGACTGTATATCTATCGATGCTGTGTACAATTCCTTTTGTGTACCGGACTTCGTCGTAATAATTGTTCGATGTAAAACTCCCGGCGCAATTATAAAACAACGGCGAAAGAGCGAGCAAAAGTAAAAGTAGAGTTTTCTTCATTGTTTTTCCTTCCCGCGCTTCTCTGCAAAGAACCGCAAATCATTTTCTCTAAAATAAGTAAAAGGGAAATAATTTTTCGGAATGAAACGCTATTATTAACATTGCGATTAAATTAATATAAACATTTATAGAATGAGTGTATGGCTGTATGATTGTATGGAAGAAGAAAATTTTTATGCTTTTTAATCAAACATTCTTAGCGCGGCATAGCCGGCAGTAAAAAATGATTGGGTATAAAAGTATTGGAGGGTAATGGTTATAAAGGTATAGAGGTATAAATCTTGTCCAAACCGAGCGATAGCGAGTGTGAGGAATCTTGAGAGTTTCCAAGACAAGAAAGATATCTCCTCTCCCGACAAAAAACGCCGTAAAATAAAATATTAATCGCTTCCCCTCTGCAAAGCGTATGTTTATTGAACGGCGTCATTTTTGACATTTATTTAATTTGCAAAAATTAAATTATCATTTCAACAGCATCATTTTACCCGTCTCACGGAAATGCTTTTCCGATATTGTCGATTGCGCAGTTAGAACGTAGAAATAGATGCCGGAGGAAAGATTTCCGGCTTCAAATGTTTTTTCGTAAACGCCTGCCGATTGAATTTTATCCACTAATTTAGACACGATATTTCCCAAGATATCGAATACTTCAATAGTAACCGAAGATCGCTCAGGTAATTGATAACTTAAAACGGTTGATGGATTAAAGGGATTGGGGTAGTTGCTCGATAATGAGTATTCTTTTGGTAAATTATTACTATTTGAGTTTACTCCTACAAGTATGCTTGCTATTGCAGAATTTGTAAGAATTGGTCCCTCGTTAAATCTTAGGCGATTCAAAACAATCTCCGTTTCTCCGTCGCCGACATCTTTTACGTTAAAAATAAGAGTGGCAAAAGTGCCTGTGTGACCGTCAGCAGTAGAATTAGCTCCGGCAAATAATATCTTACCATTTTTCGAATTTATCTCTATGGAAAAATCGTTAAGACTATCCGACCAGATAATATCTTGATAAACCAGTATTTCCGGATCATAGGAGACTTCGCCGTCAAATGATAAAATATTATTGCCGTCAACAAGGAATAAAGACACCTCAAGGATGCCTCCGGAACTGATTGATTGATCCTGCATGGATATTTCGCCGGAGGAAGAAAGATTTCCCATACTTGAGTCATAGGGTAAAACATCAATTAATTTTACAATATACTGCTGAATAATTGATACATCAAGCGCTGAAACAGTACTATCTATAGTTACATCCGCATTTGCGAGACTTTGACAATATAATGTATCATATCCAACGAGATGTTTTAATATTAAGGAAGCATCATGAGCTTGCACTTCTCCATTCTCGTCCACATCGCCGTAAACAGGTATCGGTTCAATCTGCACGCCGCCGTTTGAAACTGATACGGAATCCCCGCCGGTATTGAATAATGCTGATTTAATTGTGATAGGTACAAAATCACATGGCGAAGCTGTGACAACAAACTTTAGATTGCAAAAAACTCCAAAACCTGTGATGTCGTCCGCTCCTGAAAAAGCGGTTAATAACAAATTATCCGTTTCATTAGTAGTATATGTCCATCCTGCACTCCCAATTATTGTGGAAGAAGTATCAACTCCAATAAATTCAAGTCCGTTAGTTTTACTATTGAATGAAAGTTCCGCGGAATCATAAAACTTACCATTCGGAAAATTTACATTAACCGGTATTGTTAAAGTATCTCCCATATTTGCATATATTTCCGGAATAGCAAGGTCTATAGTTGAATCAATACTATTCTGATTAGTTGGTTTTACTATTATATCGTCAAACCATGCAGTTCCCTCTTGTACAACAAGTTGCAGATTGGATAATAAAGTCTCACTATCAATAGCAGCTAAAACCTGCGAACCTATAAAACTATTATTTAACCAATATGAAAGCCTAATAGTATTTGAATCCGGTTGTTCATAAACAACTCTTATCGAATACCAACTTAAAGATTGAAATGTTCCGAGAATAAAATCGTCACTTCCTCCATATATTACACCATCATTAAAACTAATAAATCTGCGCTCCAGATTTGTCCAACTTGAGCCTTGTCTCAATCCTACTTCGCCCCTTGCTGGATGGCATCCTGAAAGCGCTTCATCGCCATTGCGAACGGTAATTTCAATTTCAAATGGAGGAGATATTTCAATTGGGTGATACGCTAACGCTCCCCAGCAACCGCTAATAGTTCCGAAAAGATGGAGAGATTTATCTCCGGAATATTGAACACTATTATCAACATAGTTTTGGGTATTGTCCGTTGCATTACCATCCGGCGTCCATGTTGACGGAAATGAACCGTTAGAATAATCTTCGAAATTTTCCGACCAGCCTACTGATATTGGCGTTTTTTGAAATGCTTCTAATTCATGGGCGCTAGCTTGGAAAATATGGCTGCCGGGAGCTGAAGTGGTTGTTATATCTAGTCGAATAAATTTAGCATCCATACTTGAAATTTTGAATTCTTCGTGTAAAGAAGCATCTCCCTCGGAATTGATGGATAATCGAGAAGGAACAACAACAGTCCAGTTTGTGCCATCCATTGAAAGACTAATTGAAAAAGTATGTTGGTGACTTCCCCACCAAACACCGACTTTACTTATTGTATAAACTTTATCAAACTCAATCTCAAGCCAAGCTGGCATATCTCCTTGACTCGACCAACCTGTATTGCTATTCCCATCATTTGCATTGTAAGCATATTCAGTATTTCCCAAATAGGTCCCCTCGCTAATTGCGCTGGCAATTCCTCCGTTTGAAGATAATGCCACATTTTTGTAAGTACTTTCTACAGATCTAATCTCAATCATATCCCAATGGTTTGTCATAGACGAAGGCCAAACTGCACCGCCAATTGCTATATAATTACCCGCGGGGATTTCTTCCGTAATTTCAAATTCTTTTTCGTTCCACTGTCTCATAGGATATTCAGCCGCATAAAATATTGTTGTTATTATATCGTCGTTTGAAGGCTCTGAACTTGGAATTTTATTAGTAAATCTAATGTACCCGCCGTCTGAATTTTCTGAATTACTATAGGCGCCGGATGATTCATAATACCATCTTATTTTAAGTATAGAGCCTGCGGGAATAGTCTCCGGTAACTCTTTGAAAGTATAAACTACGCCAGGAGAACCTGAAGTAAAAAAAGTCGCGACACTCTGCCCATCAAAACTATCGGCAGTAAAAAAGCCTTCGCCTTGATATATTTGGGTACTCCAATTATTAACGTCGCTAAAATCTTCGGAAAATAATAATGTTTGGCTTTTTACTTCATAGAATGATAACAAAATCTGCAGAAGTATAATCAACAAGTAAATATTATTCTTTTTCATTGTTCCTCCAATAAGTTATTTGATTAACATCATCTTTCCCGTCTTATGGAAACTCTTTTCCGAGATTGTGGAGCGGGCGGTTAGGACGTAGAAATAGACGCCGGATGATAAATTTCTTCCGTCGAATTGATATTTATATGTTCCCGCTGTGAATCTTTTCCCCACAATAAGATTAGCTACGGCAATCCCTTTTACATCGTAAACAGTTAATTTTACATTGGATTCTTCGGGTAAGCCGAAGCGTAAAATTGTTGTTGGATTGAAGGGGTTCGGGTAATTAGAAGATAAGTAATACTTCTGTGGTAAGTCATTATTTAATGAAAAATTTTCATCGATATCTGTTATTGGACTTATTTCAATAGAACCTTCTAGATTCCCAACGCTTGAATTAATTTTTATCCATCCTGAAAAACTAGAAGAAGATATTGATGGTCTCGATATAGTAATAATTACATTAAAATTCTCAGACTTGTTTTCTCCGAGATTGAATTCATGTGGCGCTACTGAAATCTTATTTGAACTTGTCGTAATATTTCCAGTCAGATTATCACAACCAGTGTTTTTAATATTAAATTGGTATGATAATGATTTGGGGTTGTATTCGTTTTCTCCAAAATCTAAACTATTACTATAACTAATATCATTAGGTGAAGTTGTTATTTCTGCAGGACACGGATATATTGTAACTTTGGTAGGTATTGAAATACCGCCACCATTAGTGGAAACAGTAATATTGCAATTATAATCTCCAACTTCTAAGTCATTAGTATTCGCAGTAACAATAACCTGCCGAGAACTGTTTGAGTTAAGTTCAAAAGAATTGACATTAACTGTTAACCAATTGCAATTTGTACTTATATTAACAACTAATGGTCTGCCACCGCAATTTTCAACGTTAAAGAAGAAACTATTCGGATTAGGATTTTGGTATTTTTCTACATTACCAAAATCGTGGGAATCTTCGCCGCTAATACATAATTGGGGGTCTCCGACAATTATTGTTTTGGTAAGCTCATTATTATTTTCATCACTCTCATCAACATCATTATAAATATCGGCTTTAACTTTAATTTCATATTTCCCTGGTGTATTGAAAGATATTCTACTATCCTCCGGGTCACAATTTCCAGCGTTAAGTCCCCAAAAAAGATTATCGTCATCAAACTGATAACCATTATAGTAATAAGCTATATAAAATTTAGGCGCATCAACATCGCTGTTATTACACATATTCGCTGTAATGGTTATGTTTTCTCCAACATCAGGTTCACTTGGAGATATATCAATACTTCCTACTATTATATCAGACTTCACAACTGTTACATACCATATATGGGTTTCTTCTAAGTTACCATTATCATCATAAATCATAGCCTTAATTTCTGTTGTACCTGAATTAAATCCATAACTAAAATCCGGATCAGTTCCCCAAAAACCAGAATTATCTGTTTCCTTGAGATCTCCATCAGCATACCATTTTGTTGTTTTATACGAAGGAACACCGTCAATTTGAAAATTGTAAGTACCGGCTTCAACAGTGACATTCTGAGATTGGCTGCTTCCATAGTTTTGATAGAAATCTGAAATAGCAGTATTATTAGTACTATTTGTTGTATCAGAAATTAACTCAGTTAAATTATTAATGGATTCTTTGGATTGCTTTGTTTTCTGCTGAGATTTTATCACTGGTGAAATCGTAATAATTATTACAATTATTAATAATATTTTTAAATTATTTATAATACAACCTTTCTTTTTTTTATAATAATATCTTAATAAATATTATTAAGCTGACTTCGGACTTCTCATCACTCCTCCAAAAGATATTGTAATTCAATTATATTCTTTAGTAAAATTAGCGATCTATTCCGGAGAATTATATACCTACAAATGAGTATTACTTTAATAGAAATGAGTATTTTTGTACTTACTGTTTGGGGTGTTGAGTAGGAAGTTCGGTTTAAT
>CAYNUJ010000015.1:0-29648 GCA_964400095.1 uncultured Melioribacteraceae bacterium | reverse complement strand
AATTCCGAATTATTCGGATTTTATGAAAGTTCAACATTCGTCGAACCGGGTTCAACCGACGGAGGAATTGATATTCAATCCGCAGGCGGTTATTTGAATATTACCTTTAACAATGATTTTAATTTCAGCGCCGAGATGTTCGTGCCGAATAATGTTTCGAGCAACTATCCTGCCGGGCAGACTACTTTTGAAGGCGGTTATTCAATAGAAGATAATATTGTTAAGTTTAACGCATCCTTCATTGTAGATAAACTCCGGTGGGAAAAAGGGAAAAAAGCGTTGGAATCGATGGAAGCACCGTTGAGAGGTCAGCCATTTGAAATTATTTTACGCAAGACTAACTATTAAATTATGACAGACGGATAATCCTTAAGGGAATTGTATTGCGGTTCATTAAAATAAGACATATTGAACAACTCATGAATTTTCAAGTATCAATTGAATTTGGCTCTTTATGAGATTTCCATTAAAAAATATATTCATTTTCATTTTGATGATATCGGCAAATAATTGCAATATACTCGAAACGCCCGATTCCAAACCGGAATACGAAAGTATTAATGAAATTCATATGATTACTTCTGACGGGACTAATGAGGAGTTAATTGCGAAAGGGTGGAATTCCGAAGTAATGAAAACGAAAAACAAAATATTATTTTCTAATAATTACAGTTTATACACGGTAAATTATAACGGGTTAAATTTAAAACGGATTAAAAAATTTACTCAAGGTCTTTGGCAATTCGCGCTATCGGGAAAGGATGATAAAATTGCATTATCTCTTTATTCAAACGGTTCGGCAAATCTTTATTTGATCGATTCGGATGGAAATAATTTAAAGAGATTAACAAACGACAATAACAGTTTTGATATTGACCCTTCATTTTCGTCCGATATGAAAATGATAGTTTTCAGACGCAATTGGAATATTTGTATTTTGGATTTGTCGAATTTAGAAATACAATCTTTAACAGACCGGACAGATTCAATTTATTATAGAGCCCCCAGATTCATTTCGCATGATTCGTATGTAATTTATTTTGAACAAGGATATAACTTAGACGATTCATTGTCAATCCATCTATATGATTTGAACAATAGAATTGATAAAATCATTCTCAAACTTAAAGGCGCAGTGTTTAATAAATTTTTCATGGACATATCACAAGATAATAAAGTTATATTCATCGAGAATTATAAATTAGCCGAAGACTCGATTAAAATATTGGACATTTCAAATAATTCCGTGACTAATTTCGCCGCCGGTCATTACGCGTCCTTTTCCAATGACGGAAAAAAGATTGTCTATTCGGACGGCAATCAAATTTTTCTTACCGACGTAAAAAGAACTACTGAAAGGTTAATATATAAAGAACAAAATAATAAGAAGTGGATTTATAATCTGCATCTATCTCTTAAAGATAATGAGATTATTTTTGAAAAGTCATATTCTGTTCTGAAGCCGTAGTATGGATTTATTAACCAATGGCTTAACCTGATTTGCTGAAAAATAATTGGATTAAAATTTTAATCGGAGGAGTTTATGGAAAACATGAAATCTAACAAAGGCAGCGTAAATAGAGCGCACGGAGAATCGTTTGCGCAAAAATCAACGTTTGCAATCGGACATTTTGTTATTATTATCATTTGCGCATGGCTTGTATTTGGCAATGGATTAGGAGCTATTAGCAAAGCGTTCGGAAAAAATTGGAGCCTTTCCGATTTTAATAGAGCCGAAATATTATTTTTCTGCGCCTTTGTTTATTGGATTAGACATGTCTTCACTCTGTTTTATCTGCTGGCGAGGAAAGTTGATTGGTCAGAAGTAATAGGGTTATTAGGTTTTATAGCTCTTTTTGAAATCGGACTTGTGCTTTTGGGCGGGGGCGCGTTCCGTAATTATTCGATTGAACTCGGTTACTCGGATTTGGTCGCGCTGGCGTTATACGTTTTCGGTTCGTATTTAAATAGCGCGTCCGAAATTCAGCGCAAATGGTGGAAAAGAAACCCCGAACACAAAGGACACTGTTATACCGAAGGATTATTCGGCTACTCGATCCATATTAATTATTTTGGAGATACAATCTTATTCGCGGGATGGAGCTTATTCGCTTCCAACATTTGGGTTATGGCGTTTCCGCTGGTAATGGGACTTTCTTTCGTTTTTTTCCATATTCCGGGTCTGGACTCATACTTGGCGGAACATTACGGGGAAGAATTTGAAATTTATTCGAAAAGGACTAAGAAATTCATACCCTTTATTTATTAGATTTTTTCAGAAGTAAATTGAGTGAACAATGGAAGGAATAATTACGCCGTTAACCGTTGTTTTTGGTGAATAGTTCTTTTATTCATAATTTTGTAACTCAATTTTAAGAAAGGATAGTACGAATGAATAATATTTCAAAAGAGACGATTATCAATTCGCTTAGCAGAGTAAACGACCCGGATTTACATAAAGACTTAGTAACATTGAATATGGTCAAAAATGTCGAAATTTCGGGAAATAATGTTAAAATAGATATACAATTAACCACTCCGGCGTGTCCGTTAAAAGATATGATAAAAAACGACATAATAAGCGCCGTTAAAGAAGATCATCCGGGAATAGGAGAAATTAACGTAGATATGGATTCTTCCGTAAGCGCTCATGTAAACGCATCGAAAGAAGCGATTTTGCCTGGAGTAAAAAACACGATAGCCGTCGCAAGTGGAAAAGGCGGCGTTGGCAAATCTACCGTTGCCGTTAACCTTGCTCTTGCTTTAGCCCGCGAAGGAGCTAAAGTTGGATTGCTCGACGCCGATATTTACGGACCAAGCATACCTATTATGCTCGGAATAGGAGAAAAACCTAAGATTTATCAAGACGCTCAAACCCAAAAAATGCTGCCGCTCGAAAATTACGGCGTTAAATTGATGTCGATAGGATTTTTAGTGGACGACAATACGCCTGTTATTTGGCGCGGACCTATGGCAAGCGGCGCGGTTAAGCAGTTTATGTCCGACGTTACCTGGGGCGAGTTAGATTATCTCATTTACGATCTTCCTCCCGGAACGGGCGATATTCAATTAACTTTAGTTCAGACAATTCCGTTAACCGGCGCGGTTATAGTTACCACTCCACAGCCGGTATCGTTAATAGACGCGCGGAAAGGATTGAAAATGTTCGACCGCGTAAACGTACCGATTTTAGGACTGATTGAAAATATGAGCTATTTCATCGCTCCGGATACGGGAGCCAAATACGATATTTTCGGAAACGGCGGCGGGAAAAATTTAGCCGAAGAACTTAAAGTTCCGTTTTTGGGCGGAATTCCGATCGACGCGAGAATTCGTACAGGAGGAGACACCGGAAAGCCGATAGTTGCCGAATATCCCGATTCCGAAGAAGCGAAAATTATTGCAGATATTTCACGCAACCTCGCGGCGCAGGTTAGCATTTGCAACGCTAATCAGGTAACTCCCGAAATTGATATTTCGATAGGAAATAATTAATCTTTTATAATGGATATAGCCGAAGATAAAGTAAAAGAAACGCTAGAAACTATTCGTCCTTATTTGCAGGTTGACGGCGGAGACGTTGAGTTTGTTAAAATAAACCAATCGGGTATTGTGGAAGTGAAATTAATTGGCGCGTGTTCCGGCTGCCCGATGTCTCAAATGACTTTGAGAGCGGGAATTGAACGCGCTCTAATGCGGGAAATTCCGGAAATAAAAAGAGTGGAAGCAATTAACGACTAATAAAACGGGAACACTAATATGAGAAAAACAATAGTTGCCGGCAATTGGAAAATGAATAAAAATCTTTCCGAAGCCGTCGAATTAATTTCCGCATTGAAAAACGGACTTCAAGATTTTGAACCGAATTGCGGTGTTATTATTTGTCCGACATTCACTAATTTGGAAACGGCAAACGCGCTAGTAAAGGATACCGTTATTAAACTCGGCGCGCAAAATATGCATTTTGAAGAGAGCGGAGCTTTTACCGGTGAGATTTCCGCAGATATGCTGCTTTCCATCGGAGTTGAATATGTTATTCTCGGTCATTCCGAAAGAAGAGCCATCTTCGGCGAATCCAATCAAGTGATTAATTTAAAAATCAAGAAAGCTTTGGAAAAAGGATTGAAACCGATTTTCTGTGTAGGAGAATCTTTGGAACAGAGAGAAAGCGGAATCACTGAAAACATAATCGAATCCCAAGTGCGCGAGGGATTGGAAGGCGTTGAAACAGCCGGAATGAAAAATGTGATAATAGCCTACGAACCAGTTTGGGCAATCGGAACCGGTAAAACCGCCTCTCCCGACCAGGCTCAGGAAGTTCATAAATTTATCAGAGATCTGCTGACACAGTTATTCGATTCCGATACGGCTCAAAATACAACAATTCAGTACGGCGGGAGCGTAAAACCGGAAAATGCCGCCACGCTGCTTTCGCAAACCGATATCGACGGCGCGTTAGTCGGCGGCGCATGTCTGAAAGCCGATTCATTCATCGGTATTATCAAATCCGCATAAATATTCCCAACCCCTCATAAACGCTTAATTTATGAGGGGTTACGCTATCTTACCAATTGATTTGCCCTCGTTTCTTTAGTATATTTACAGTCTTTATTTTTCCGTTTTATAATGAATAAAGTTTTGCTGAAAATCCATATTATCCTTTTCGTTGTGAGTTCGATTTTAACGGCTCAGACTCGTTTAATCGAACTTCCCGGAGTTCAGCCGGATCGTTATTTTAATGCTTCCGAATACACAAAAGCCCTCTCGTTCAATTCCGGCTGGGAAGTTTACATGAGCGAAAATCCGGTTAAACGCATAAAAATAGATTTACCCGCGGTTTTTGAAGCGGAAAAGGAATTCGTATTCGAGAAATCTTTCGATATTCCCGCATCGCTTTCGGATAAAAATATCAGTCTTCGTTTTCTCGGAGTTGACTACGCGGCTGATTTTACGTTGAACGATATAACTATTTACCGTCATTCCGGAGGAGAATTTCCAATCGATATTCATCTTCCTTCAACGCTGTTAAACAGAAATCAGCCGAATGTGCTTAAAATATCCCTCAGATATTTTACCGACCCCGAAATTACTATTCCTTTAAAACAAAGATTTCTATTTCCTATTTACCGCGGCGGATTTATTCGAGACGCATATATTTACTTCCGCGGTAAAATTTCGATCGACGGCTTTAGTCAGTCCTATCAATTTGACTACAAAAATAAAAGCACAAACATAACATTCACGGGTAAATTATTTTATGAAGACGAAGCGGCGGACTCTCTGAAATCGATCAATCATGAATTGGTGATTTCAATATTCAAAGAGAACGGAACGCTGATTGCTTCCAAGGTGTTGCCAATTTGGGTGAATAAAGATTTTCAATCATTTGAGTTAAATCTCAACGGGTTGTATCAATGGTCGCCGGAACGTCCGAAAAGACTGAACGCTGTTTTCGTTTTAAAAGAAAAGGATAAAATACTCGACCGGTTCACAAAAACACTTTCTCCATTTGAAACAAAATTCACGGACGACGGGTTTCAGCTTAACGGCAAAAAATTTGCGCTCAAAGGCGCGGAGTTCGTCCCGATAAACGATAATAAAAGAAACCGCGATGATTATTATGAATTGCAGATCCGTCAAATTAAAGAAGCCGGATTCAACGCCGTCCGTTTCGCAAAAGTATTGCCGGACCCTTTTCTGCTCTCCCTCTGCGAACGGTACGGACTGCTTGCGCTTGTTGATCTTCCGCTGGACGGACTGCCGGAAAGCATCGCGGAGAAACCGGACTTTTTAAAGAGAACTTCCGTATATTTATCTCAAATGTTGGCGCGCTATTCTCAATACGACTGCGTAGCCGGATACGGTTTGGGTTCTTCATATTTAAATAATTCCAAAATTCAGACAAATTTCATCTGCAGTTTGGCGAGAGAAACCAAAATTGGAAACAATAAATTTTTCTACGCTTCTTTTATCGGAATTCCTTCGGAAAACATTGAAGGTTTGAGCGCTTACGGAATTGAATATTTTTCCAATCCGATACCGGAAATTTTCAACGAGCTTTCTCAAAATACTTCACCAATTCCGACTGGCAGATTATTCATAAGCGAAATCACGTATCCCGCTATTTACGGTAAGTCCAACGGTTATTTGAATGAATTCACTAATGAAGCGCAGGCTAAATATTATTCCGACTTAATTACATTTGCCGGACGGAATGATATAAGCGGTTATTTTATTAATTCATTTTATAATTACCGCGGGTCGGTCTCATCGTTGTTCGGCGGATATTCCGCCGACAGAAAATATAAAATCGGACTAGTCGATTCTCCGGAAGCGCCGAAGGGATTCGCTTTGAAAGTTGTTAGATCGAAATTGAGCGGAGACGGGAAAATAAATATCCCGCTTGGAACAAAAGACGACCGCTCGCCTATTTATTTTGTGATTATCGGTTTGGTTCTCGCCATAATTATGGGCGGACTGGTAAACACAAAAAGAAAATTCCGAGAGGACGCAACAAGAGCTTTACTGCGTTCATATAATTTTTACGCGGATATTAGAGATCACCGTATTTTGAGCGGAGTTCATACGTTTATTTTGATGCTTATTTTAGCCGGCGCTCACGCGCTGCTTTATACCGTCCTGCTCTATTTTTTGAGAATGAATATTTTATTCGAGAAAATTATTCTATCTTTCGGCTCGGCTTGGTTTATAAACACAATCAGTTATCTCGCGTGGAACCCTGCTAACGCATTTATCATTATATTCGCTTTATCAATAGGACTTTTTCTAATATTAAGCGCTGTAATTAAAGCGGCGTCCATATTTTTAACGCAAAAAGTTCTGTTCTCTAATATTTACTTCGTGGTTGTCTGGTCATTTTTGCCATTAATACTATTACTACCTCTCGAATTAGTGCTGCATAAAGTATTATTGGCGAATATTGTAAATTTGTATATTTACATAGTAGTGGCAATATTTTTCTTTTGGATTCTCGGACGACTAATGAAAGGCATTTACGTTATTTACGATGTTCTGCCAGGCAGGGTATATTCATTCACAGCGCTATTTATAGCGGCGGTTTTATTAAGCTATTTACTCTATTTTCATTTCGTGCAGAGTTCTTTTTATTATCTGATTACCGCATTTAAACAGTATCCATTAATTTAACCGGATTAGAATTGTATTTATCGAAGCTTGAAATATTTGGTTTTAAATCTTTCGCGAATAAAACGACGATAAAATTCACGAAAGGAATTACCGGTATAGTCGGTCCGAACGGATGCGGTAAAACGAATATTGTTGACGCCATACGATGGGTGCTGGGGGAACAGAAATCCTCCACTCTGCGCAGCGATAAAATGGAAAATGTTATTTTCAACGGAACCAGAATGCGCAAGCCGATGGGAATGTCGGAAGTTTCTCTTACGTTAGTCAACGATCAGGGCAAACTGGATACAGATTATTCCGAGGTAAAAGTTACCCGCCGTATTTTCCGTTCCGGCGAAAGCGAATACCTGCTTAACAATAATATCTGCAGGCTAAAGGATATTACGAGTCTTTTTATGGATACCGGAATAGGCGCGAACGCTTATTCGGTCATCGAATTAAAAATGATTGAAACTATATTGAGCAATAGAGCCGAGGAACGACGTAAATTATTTGAAGAAGCCGCCGGAGTTAACAAATACAAACTTCGCCGCAGACTTTCTCTAAAAAAATTGGAAGACGTAAAATCCGATTTAACGCGCGTGAACGATATCGTTTCCGAAGTCGAAAAGAAAGTTAACGCTCTCGAAAGACAAGCGAAAAAAGCCGATAAATATAATCAGATTCAGAGCGTTCTGCGCGAAAAGGAATTAAACTTAGCCGGACACGAATTCGCTTTATACAACAGAAACATTACCGAGCTTACCGAAAGACGGGAGCTATTATCCACGCGGAAAGATGAAATCGATTCTTCCATCAGAGTAATTGAAAATCAGTTAATCTCTCTCAGAAATTCAGTTCTCGAAGTTGAAGAAAATCTAAGGGAAAAGCGGCATATTATTTCCGAAGTTACTTCAAATCTTCACGAAATTCAAAAATCTATTTCCGTAAGCGAAGAACGGCTTAATTCCTACCGAGGCAATATTGAACGGTTCAAGAATGAAATTGACGAATTGACAGAAGAAAGAGAAGAAAATGTCAGGCTCATCCACGAAAACGAAAATAAAATTGTCGAGCTGAATGAAATTCGCAGCGGGAAAGAAGCTGAAATAAACTCCTTCGGAAACGACTTGAGCGGATTAAAATCGGAAGTGGAAGAAAAGAGAAAATTAGTAAAAATTAAATCGGACGACGTTCTAAACAAAGTTACCGAAATAAACAGCGTAAAAAACAGACTGCAGAACCTGAGCGATAACAGAGAGCGTCTCGATTCCGCAATAAGAAAAATCAACGATAGAATTCAAAGAATAACTACCGATATCGCCAAGAGCGTGGGATATTCGGAGCAGTTAGAGCAGGAGCGGGCGCATGCTCAAAATCATCTGAACGATACAGATAAAGTTTACGCCGAAAAACAGGCGGAAAAAGAAAAATTAGAAAAAGAACTCAGCGTTCTGCGCGAAAAGGAATTAAACGAAAAAGGCTTATTCCAGAATTTGCAGAACAAAATAGGATTAATCCGGAATTTGATAAATAATCTCGAAGGCGTTTCAAGAGGATCGCGCGAACTTATTGAAAGCAAAAGCTGGACGGCAAAAGAAAAAACCATGCTCGCCGATGCTGGAAGCGCGAAGGAAGAAAAATTCCGTTTCGCTCTCGAAGCTTCGCTTAAAAATGTTCTCAACAATTTATTGTTGGACGATATAACCGATTTGAAAAAGGCGATTGATTATTTGAAAAGCAACGAGCTGGGGAAAGCCTCATTTTATCTACTCGCCCCCAAGTCCAATAACGGCGGGGTTTTTTCATTTTTATCTAACTTAGCCAGAAACCGTCAATTGAAAAAAATGGCTGAAGAATCTTCTTTCCTCGGCTGGAGTAAGGATTTAATAAAAACCGATAAAAAATGGCGGCCGTATTTCGACAGAATTCTATCGGGAACGGCGGTTGTTGAAAATGTTGAAAAAGCTCTCGAATTACGCGGCAGATATCCCGGTTTTAATTTTGTTACGCTCAATGGAGATTTAATTAAAATAGACGGCATAATAGAAGCGGGTTCCTCCCCCGCCGCGGATGAAACGCTTTTCGGCAGAAAGCAGCTTCTCGAGGATTTGGAGCGGGAACTCCCGAAAATTGAAGAAAACTTGGAGAATATCCGCAAAGAAATTACCGCGGCGGAAGAAAGTTACGCTTCCATCGATTTGAAAATTATTTCGGAAAGAGGAAAAGTTCTATTAAACGATTTAAATAATATTGAAAAACAAATCTCACAATTTGAATTCGAAAATAAAAAATCGAACGAGGAGATTGAAAAAGCGCAGGCGGAAATTCAGGAGCTTGCCACGGAATCCAATTCTATCGATAACGAAGCGTCGGAGGCGGAGACAATTATCGCTTCCCTAATTGAGGAAAAGGATAAACTTTCCGCCGAGGTGGAAGCGGTCGAAAGCGAATTGTTTTCATTGGAAAACAGATACAACGCCGAAGTGGAAAAACAGAATCAGACTAAACTTGAGTTTGAAAGATTGACTGGCGAAATAAAGAACCTGCAAAACGCATCCGAACGGGCGAAAAGAGCCGTTGAATTGACCGATGCAAATATCGAAAAAAGGAAAACGGAAATTTCCGCCTCCGAGGAAGCAATTGCAAATATTGAGAATTCTCTCGAAGACGATAAATTTAAATACGACGAAATTTACGTCGAGCGCAATAAATTGGAAGCGGAGGAAAACGATATTGAATCCCGACTTACGGAAATTAAAAGCAAAGCTTCCGAATTCGAATCGCAGGTTTCTTCAATTAGAAGCGAACGGGAAAAAATTTCGGACGATATCCACTTGATCGATATTGAATTGAATAAAATTCAACTGAAACTCGAAAACCTTACCGCTCACATAAAAGAAGAATATTCAATCGATCTTGAGATAAAAGAATTTGAAGACCTTGAATCATTCCAATATAATTTTGCCGCAGACGAGGTTCAGACGTTAAAAACAAAATTGAAAAATCTCGGTCCGATTAACCTTCTGGCTTATTCCGAATACGAAGAAGAAAAAGAGCGGTTGGATTTTCTGCATGGTCAGAGGGACGATTTGGTTGATTCGGAAAAAGATTTGGTTGACACTATCCGCGAAATAAACGAAACCGCGGAGAATATTTTCGTTGAAACGTTTGAAGCGATTAGAGAAAATTTCAAGACTATTTTCCAAACATTATTCGACGTAGAGGACGAAGCGGATTTAATAATCGAAGAAGGCGTCGATCCGCTTGAAGCCAAAATTGAAATTAACGCGAAGCCGAAAGGAAAACGTCCGACTTCTATCGAACTGCTTTCCGGAGGAGAAAAAACTCTTACGGCTACCGCTTTACTCTTCGCTATTTATCTTGTTAAGCCGAGTCCTTTTTGTATTCTCGACGAGGTTGACGCTCCTTTAGACGATGCGAATATCGACCGTTTCACTAAATTGCTGAGGGAATTCAGCGCCAATACGCAGTTTATTATTATAACTCATAACAAAAGAACCATGGACGCGGCTGAAAATATGTACGGAGTTACTATTCAGGAAGAAGGGATTTCCAAACTTGTGGGCGTTCAATTTAATGATGAATTATCCAATATTGTACCCAATTGATAAAAGAAAATTTAAATAGAAAATATAAAGTTTTCATCGATTTCGATGGAACAATTACGCGAACCGATGTAGGCGAAGCTTTATTTATTGAGTTCGGCGACGCCGCTCGCGCCAGGGAAATTGTCGATATGTATCTGAAAGATGAAATATCTTCTAAGCAGACTTGGGTTCTTCTTTGCGAAAGCATTAATGATTTCGACGAAAAGAGTTTTGAGGAATTTTTACAGACAATTGAAATTGACGAATATTTTAAAAATTTTATTTCTTTCTGCGAAGAGAACGAGATTGAAACTTTTATTCTTAGCGACGGATTGGACTATTATATCGATAAAATATTAAAGCGGGAAAATTTGAACCGGCTGAAATTATACTCCAATAAATTGAAAATTGAAAACGGAAAATTTTACCCCTCTTTTCCCTATACGGATGAAGAATGCAGCGAGTGCGCTAACTGTAAGAGGAATCATATTATTACTAATAGTTCCGAAGAGGATATCACAATTTATATCGGCGACGGATGGTCGGATAAATGTCCGGCAAAGTTTTGCGACTTTATCTTCGCCAAAGATTCTCTTCTGAAATATTGCGAGAAGAACAGAATATCTTACTACCCATACAGAAATTTCAGGGAAGTTCAGGTGAGAATAACGGAATTATTGAAAAAGAAAAGAATAAGAAAACGACGCCAAGCGGAATTGAATAGAAAAGCGGTTTATATACAAGGTTAATTTATGAAAAGTTTAGCTCAGAAAATATTTGAATTAAGAAGTTACACGCCTATCCCATTTTTGATAGTTATGTTCGTGTTTGCCGACCCGACGATATACAGTCTATTAATAGGTTTTGCCGTTGCCGTAAGCGGAGAACTATTCAGATTGTGGGGAGTTGTTTACGCGGGAAGCGAAACGCGCACAACCGGAAGAGTGGGCGGAACATACTTGGTAGTTAGCGGCGCTTTTTCTTATTTGAGGAACCCGTTATATCTCGGAAATATTTTGCTCTATACCGGAATTGGGATAATGTCTATGGCTCTTTTCCCCTATTTACAGATCGGCGCCTTTCTTTTCTTTTACGTTCAGTACCGCTTAATAATAGGCGAAGAAGAAAAATATTTGGAAAAAACATTCGGCGAAGCATACGAAACTTATAAAAAAAACGTTCCCCGTTTAATTCCTTCATTTAAAAAATTTGAGAACCCGGGAGTAGAACAGCCGCGATTAAATATTTCAGCGGGATTAAAATCCGAAAGAAGATCGCTGCAGGCATTTTCTATCATAACGATAATTATGATTGTCATTTTAATTGCGGAGAAATTTTGAGCAGAACTCTCATGGTGATAGCGGGAGAAGCTTCGGGCGATTTGCACGGTTCGGCGTTAATTGAAAAATTGTTTTTCAAACACCCCGATTTAATAATAACCGGAATCGGCGGAGATAAAATGCGTAATGCCGGCATGGAAACTCTTTTTGATATAAAGGATATGGCTTTCCTCGGATTTGCCGAAGTGGTGAAACATCTGCCTTTCATCAAAAGAGTTCAAAGGATATTGCTTAAGACAATCTCCGAAAGAAAAATTGACGCGGTTGTATTGATTGATTATCCGGGATTTAATTTGAACTTTGCCAGGAAAGCAAAAAAATTGGGAGTGAAGCTGATTTATTACATCTCGCCTCAGCTTTGGGCTTGGGGCAGACACAGAGTTCGGAAAGTGAAAAGACTAATCGACGAAATGCTTGTGGTTTTTCCGTTCGAGAAAGATTTTTATTCCGAATATGGAATTAAAGCCGAATACGTCGGGCATCCGTTAGTGGAAAGAATTAATAAATTTAATTTTGACGAGCGGCGGGAGTTCTTAAATAAAATCGGTTTAAATGAAAGCGATAAATATATACTGCTTATGCCCGGAAGCAGAATGCACGAAATAGAATTGATGTATTCTGAAATTGCTTCCGCCGCGGTTAGAATTGCCGCCGAACGTAATTTAAAAATAGTCGCCGCATGTTCCGATAATATTGACGAAAGCGCTTTGAGTAAACTTGCGCCGGGAAACGATATAAAAATTTTGAAAGGCAATACATACAATCTTATGCGGCACGCGGAATTCGGAATAATTAAAAGCGGAACTTCTTCGCTCGAATCGGCGTTAATAGGGATGCCCTTTATTGTGGTTTACAAAACAAGCGGAATTACATATTTTATAGGCAAATCGCTTGTAAAGATAAACAACATCGCTATGCCGAATATAATTGCGGGTGAAGAAATAATTGACGAGCTTATTCAAAACGAAGTTAATTCCGAAAACATTTACCGGAAAACGAATAAATATTTTACGGATACTCCGGCGTTAAAAAAATTAGTCGAAAAATTAAAAATTGTCAGGGAGAAATTATCCGCCGGGAATTATTCCGCATCGGAAAGAACGGCGGAAATAATTGGCTCGATTATTTATGAAGCTGAATAAATGGCAGAAAAATTTTTTGAGGAAAACCGGTGATTTTCTTTTACCTCTTTTCCTCGATGTTCTTTGTAATACGTTGAGAATCAGCCGCAGCGGCGCGGAATTTTCAGAAAAAGAAAATTTTGTAGCCGCATTCTGGCATTCAAAAATGGTAATCGGATGGTATATGCTTAAAGGCAATAAACCCGCGGCAATAGTAAGTTCGAGCAAAGACGGAGAACTGCTGAGCGCGCTGCTGAAACATTGGAAGTTCCGTTTAGCGCGCGGTTCAAGTTCCAAAGGCGGAAAGGAAGCTTTAGAGAAAATGGTGGAATTTGCATCCGATGGGAATAATGTAGGCATTACTCCCGACGGTCCGAAAGGTCCGGCAAAAAAAATGAAAGCGGGCGCGGTTATAACGGCAAAAAAAGCCGGCGCTCCTCTGCTTTTGATGGGAATTGGATATGAAAGCTACTGGGAATTGAATAGCTGGGACAGGCTGCAGATTCCAAAGCCGTTCAGCAGAGTAAATGTGCTATTTTCCGATGCGGTAATAATAGATGAGAATTTAAATTACGCGGATACATCGGACTTAATAAAAGATTGTGAAATTAAATTAAATGAATTGGAAAAGACGGCGGAAAAATTTGATTGACTTAATTAAAATATTAATTTTTCCTTTTGTTCTATTTTATTCTTTCGGTATAAGTTTAAGAAATAAATTATTTGACGGCGGTATTTTTAAAACCGAGGAAGTTGAAGCTAAAGTTATTTCAATAGGCAACTTGACCGTCGGAGGTTCGGGCAAAACTCCGACTGTAATTTACGTAACCAAATTACTTAAGGAGGAGGGAATAAAAACCGGAATACTTTCGCGCGGCTACAGAAGAAAAACAAAAGGATATCTGTTTGTTTCCGACGGCAGAAAAATGAACGCCGATGTTGAAAAAACGGGAGATGAAATATACTTAGCCGCTCGCGAGTGCGGAGTTCCCGCCGCAGTTGCTGAGAAAAGATTGGAAGGCGCGAAACGCTTTCTAAACGATGCGCCGCTCGAAGCGATTGTTCTCGACGACGCGTATCAGCATAGGTGGATTCATCGCGATCTGAATATTCTAATGTTCGATCAGAGGTTCTTAATAAAAATAAATAAAATGGAACAGAGACCGCTGCCTTCGGGACAAATGCGGGAACCGTTTTCTTCAATAGAGCGGGCGGATATTATTGTTGTAAACAGAAAGTTTGCCGATAAAAAAACGATACCGGATAAAATATTGCGCGCCTTCGGAAATTTGCCGGTTTATTACGCTTATTATAAACCGAAAGGATTGTTTGACGTAAAGAATGATAAACATTATGAGCTTAGCGAATTCGAAGGACAGAAGAGTTTGGTTGTTTGCGGAATCGCTCGTCCGTATTCGTTTTTGCATATACTCGAGAACAATAAAATAAATATTGATAACAAACTGCTTTTCGTCGATCATAAGTATTATTCCGAACGGGAAGTTCATAAAATAAGGAAGGCGTTTTACGACACTAATTCGCATTCGGTTTTAACAACGCAGAAAGACGCGGTTAAATTGAGCAAGTACTCGAAAGAATTAGATGATATAGATATTTATTATTTAAAAATTGAAATTGAATTTGAAAACAAAATTGATTTCAACGATAAAATTTTAGAATTATTTTCAAAATCAAAAAGGAGGAATACTTAATGGCAAAGAAAAGTCCTAAGTATGTATATTTTTTCGGCGGTAAAAAAGCCGAAGGTCGAACGGATATGAAAAATCTGCTCGGCGGCAAAGGAGCTAACTTAGCTGAAATGGTAAATATCGGTTTACCCGTTCCGGCTGGTTTTACTCTCACTACGGAGGTGTGCACGTATTATTCCAATCATGGGGAAAAATACCCCCGCGAATTAAAAAGCAGCGTAATGAAAGCTATGGCTAAAACAGAAAAAATCATGGGAGCTAAATTCGGGGATAAAAAGAACCCGCTTTTGGTTTCGGTAAGAAGCGGCGCCAGAGTTTCTATGCCCGGAATGATGGATACAATTCTTAATCTCGGCTTAAACGATGTTACTGTTCAAGGTTTGATTGAAAAAACTCAGAATCCGCGTTTTGCTTACGATTCATACAGAAGATTTGTTCAAATGTACGGAGACGTTGTATTGGGATTGAAACCCGATAATAAAAAAGATAAAGACCCGTTCGAAGAAATTCTGGAAAATAAAAAAGCGGCAGCGGGCGTTGAAAAAGATATGGACCTTTCCGCGGACGATTTCAAAGATTTGGTCGCAGAATTCAAAGCGGCTATTAAAAAGAAAACGGGACACGTTTTTCCCGAAGATCCAATGGATCAGTTATGGGGCGCTATCGGAGCGGTATTCGGTTCCTGGGATAACGAGAGAGCGGTTGTTTACAGAAAATTAAACGGAATTTCCGACGACTGGGGAACCGCTGTAAATATTCAATCGATGGTCTTTGGAAATATGGGCGAAGATTCCGGCACCGGCGTCGCGTTCACGAGAGATCCGGCTTCCGGCAGAAATATTTTTTACGGAGAATATTTGTTTAACGCGCAAGGCGAAGATGTTGTTGCGGGTATCCGCACTCCGAATCCGATTGCCGATTTGAAAAAAGAAGACCCTCGTTTGTATAAAGAACTCGAGAATATCAGAAAGGTTCTCGAAAAGCATTACAAAGATATGATGGATATAGAGTTTACAATTCAACAGGGCAAATTGTGGATGCTTCAATGCCGAGTTGGAAAAAGAACCGGTTTCGCCGCGATCAAAATCGCAGTCGATATGGTTCGTGAAAAGCTCATCGACAAAAAAGACGCTTTGATGAGAATTGAACCCAATCAATTAAATCAATTACTCCGTCCGATTTTTGACGCGGATCAGAAAGAGAAAGCGAAAAAAGCGGGCAGCGTTTTGGCAAAAGGTCTGAATGCAGGTCCAGGCGCGGCGAGCGGCAGAGTCGCTCTTACCGCTCAAGACGCGGAGACAATGGCGGCAAAAGGAGACAAAGTTATTCTTGTACGTATCGAAACCTCTCCGGAAGATATTAAAGGAATGGACGCATCGGAAGGAATACTTACCGCAAGAGGCGGTATGACTTCTCACGCCGCGCTTGTTGCGCGTCAGATGGGAAAAGTCTGCGTTGCGGGCTGTTCCGAATTGAATATCGACTACAAAAAAGGAGAAATAAAAGTCGCAGGAAATAAAGCCGTTGTAAAAGAAGGCGATTATATTTCAATCGACGGAACCTCCGGCGAAGTAATTCTCGGTCAAATTCAAACAAAGCCTTCCGAAGTAGTTCAGGTTTTGATTACCAAAGAACTTGACGCGAAAAAATCCGACGTTTACAGAACATACCGGGATTTAATGAGATGGGCGGATGAATACAGAACGATGGGCGTTAGAACAAATGCCGATCAGCCGGATCAAGCCGCAAACGCAATCTCATTCGGCGCCGAAGGTATTGGGCTCTGCCGTACGGAACATATGTTTTTCGGCGGAGAAAGAATTAAAGCCGTTCGCGAAATGATTTTGGCAGAAAATTTAACCGACAGAAAAAAAGCGCTTAAAAAACTGCTTCCGCTTCAAAGAAAAGACTTTGAAGGAATTTTCAAAGTGATGAAAGGCAAACCGGTAACCATACGTACATTGGATCCGCCTTTGCACGAATTTTTACCTCACGAAGAAAAGGAAGCAAAAATAGTCGCAGCCGATTTGGGCATTTCGCTGAAAGAGTTAAAAGCTAAAATGGAAGCTCTGAAAGAATTCAATCCAATGCTCGGATTCCGCGGCTGCCGGCTGGGTATCAGTTATCCCGAAATTACGGAAATGCAGGCGCGCGCAATATTCCAAGCCGCTGTTAACGTTGCTAAGAAAGGAATTAGAGTTCATCCTGAAATAATGATTCCTCTTGTTGGGCACGTAAACGAGCTGAAACTTCAAGAGGCTATTGTAAGAGAAGTAGCCGAGGAAGTCTTCAAAGCAAAAGGCAAGAAAGTTAAATACCTGGTTGGAACAATGATTGAGCTGCCGCGGGCGGCAATAACAGCCGATAAAATTGCGGAGACGGCGGAATTCTTCAGCTTTGGAACTAACGATCTTACACAAACTACTTTCGGTCTCTCGCGCGACGACGCCGGTAAATTTTTACCGAGTTACGTTGACCGCGATATACTTCCGAAAGATCCGTTTGAAAGCATCGATCAAGAAGGCGTTGGAGCTTTGGTTGCTATGGGAACCGAAAAAGGTCGTTCTACCCGTCCGGATATTAAAGTGGGTATTTGCGGCGAACATGGCGGAGAGCCTGATTCCGTAGAATTCTGTCATAGAACCGGATTGAATTATGTAAGCTGCTCGCCATTCAGAATACCGATTGCCCGCTTAGCCGCGGCTAGAGCTGCAATTAAAGATAAACCTATTAAAACTAAAAAAGCAGTTAAAAAATCATCTAAGAAAAAATAAATTATTCGGGAACCGTTTCGTCGGTTCCCGGTTTTTAATGGATGATAATTGTTTGAGTGTAAGGAGAAAAAATGAAACTATCTGATTTCAAATACAATTTGCCGAAAACGGCAATTGCAAAATTTCCGGTTGAACCGAGAGACAGCGCAAAATTGATGGTTCTTAAAAAAGCCACCAAAGAAATTGAGCACAGGACCTTTTCGGATCTGCCTGAATATTTGACAAAGGGCGATGTTCTTGTAGTGAATGAATCTAAGGTAATGCAGGCGAGACTGATTGGAAAGAAAGAAAGAACAAACGCTAAAATAGAAGTGTTCGTATTGCGCGAACTCAATAAAAAAGAAAATATATGGGACGTTATTGTCGATCCCGCGAGAAAAGTAAGAATAGGGAATAGAATATATTTTTCCGATACTCTTTGGTGCGAAGTAATAGACAACACCACATCGCGCGGTCGTACGGTACGTTTTAACGACGACGCGGGAGATATTTTCAGCGCAATCGATAGTATCGGTCAGACGCCTCTTCCGCCTTATATTAATAGAGACCCAGTTCCGGAGGACAGAGAAAACTACCAGACCGTTTACGCAAGAACGGACGGCTCGGTAGCGGCGCCTACAGCCGGACTTCATTTCACCAACGAATTGCTGAGGAAAATAAAGAAGAAAGGCGTTAAGGTTGCCACGGTTACTCTGCATATCGGATTGGGAACTTTCCGTCCGGTTGAAGTGGAAGATTTAACAAAACATAGAATGGATTCGGAATTTTTCGAAATACCGGAACGCACCGCATTGTTAGTAAATGAAGCCTTAAAGAAAAAGAAGAATGTCGTCGTTGTGGGAACCAGCGCCGTGCGCGCTCTGGAAACGAGCGTTACCGCCGGCGGATTGTCGAAACCGAATTTCGGATGGACGGATAAATTTATATTTCCGCCTCAGGAATTTAATATAGCAACTGGTTTAGTAACAAACTTTCACCAGCCGGAATCGACGTTGTTAATGTTAACCGCTGCTTTCGGGGAATACGATTTTGTGATGAAAGCTTATAAAAAAGCTCTCAGAGAAAAGTACAGATTCCTTAGTTATGGCGACGCAATGCTGATCGTTTAAAAATGAAAACAATTGCAATTATTCCATCCGGAGGCAAAGGTCTCCGGATGGGATTTGACATACCGAAGCAGTATATTAAAATCGGCGGCAAAGAAATTATCGCTCACACTCTGGATATTTTCCAGTCCTCTTCTTCTATCGATGAAATTGCCGTAGCCGCGGAAAAAGAATATTTTACTCTGTTGAATGAAATTAAAATCCGTGATGATATTACAAAATTGAAATATATTGTCGAAGGCGGAGAACGCCGCCAGGATTCGGTGTATAATTCTCTCAAGTCGATAAACGCCGAAGGCGACGACTTAGTTGTTGTCCACGACGCGGCAAGAGCGTTGCTGCCCGTAGAATTGCTGGAAAATGCGGTCAAATATGCGGTATCGAAAGGCAGCGCTTTAGTTGCATTAAACATTTCCGACACCTTAGTAGAAGGCGGTTCAAAAGTTGAAAAGTATCCCGATAGGGAAAGATATTTTCGCGCGCAAACGCCACAAATATTCCGTTTTTCGGTTCTTTTGGGGGCAATGAACAAAGCTTACTCGGAAAATTTTTACGGTACGGACGAGTCGATGCTCGTAAAAAATTACGGACTAGACGTAAACATTTTTCCGGGATCACCGATAAATATTAAAATTACAACAAAAGAAGATTTGACGCTTTTAGAAATCTTGCTTAAATTTAAAAGTAAATTGTAGAACATTAAAAATTAGAGATAAATATGCTAAACTTAATAGTAATTTTGCTGCTCGCATACTTAGTCGGTTCAATACCGACAAGTATAATTATTACAAAATTAATTAAACAAGTGGACATACGGGAGTATGGAAGCGGAAACGCCGGAGGTACAAACGTATCGAGAGTGCTGGGTAAAAGGTTCGGTATTCTGGTCGTCATTCTCGACGCGCTTAAGGGAGCCTTTGCTGTAATAGTAGTCTCCAGACTTTTCTTAGGCAATTTCCCTTTCACTAACGCCACTCCGTTCGACGATTTTACTATTATACAAATACTTGCCGGTATAGCGGCGGTTGTAGGGCATATATGGACGGTCTTTGCAGGCTTTAAAGGCGGCAAAGGAATTGCTACCGGTTTAGGCGTTTTGTTAACGGTAGTTACGTTAGATATGCTGCTAGGTATTGGAATATTTGTAATTGTAGTATCTCTCTCACGTTATGTTTCATTAGGTTCCATATTAGCAGCGTTGTCCATTCCGGTTATTATGGTTGTCCGCGAAAATATTTTTAACGTTGATATCCATAGTTATGGAACGCTTCTGCCTTTCGTAACTTTATTAGTACTGCTGGTTACATACACGCACAAAGCAAATATAATAAGGATATTGAAAGGGAACGAAAGTAAAATTTCATTTAAGAAAAAGGCGTAATAATGCGTATTTCTGTATTAGGCGCCGGAAGCTGGGGAACTACACTCGCGATTCTGCTTCATTATAACGGACACAACGTTACACTATGGGAATACAAAAGAAACTACTGCAAGCAGCTTATAAAGCAAAGGGAAAATAAAATATACCTCCCCGGAATCAGAATTCCCGACGAACTCGGAATTACAAATTCACTCAAGGACGCCTCGGAAAATCAGCACATTATTGTTTTAGCCATTCCCTCACAATTTTTAAGAGGGGTTGTAGTTAAAATAAAAGATTTCGATTATAAGAACACAACGTTTGTTAGCGTTGCAAAAGGGATTGAGCAGGGAACGCTGATGACAGTATCGCAAATGCTTCAAGATGTGATCCCTTCCCTGCCGGATGAAAACATCGGCGTCTTATCCGGTCCCTCCCATGCGGAAGAAGTAAGCCGGAGAATTCCTACGGCGGTAGTAGCCGCTTCGCAGGTGAAAGAGACCGCTGAATTAATTCAGACGGCGTTTATTACTTCCTACTTTAGAGTTTATTCGAGCACGGATCTTGTAGGCGTGGAACTCGGAGGAGCTTTTAAAAATGTTATTGCGATAGGCGCGGGAATAATTGACGGAGTCGGATTCGGCGATAATACAAAAGCCGCTATAATGACTCGCGGAATAGCCGAAATAACCCGGCTGGGTTCCGAGATGGGAGCGCGCCATGAAACATTCGCGGGGCTATCCGGCATGGGCGACCTTATTGTTACATGTATGAGCAAGCATAGCAGAAACAGATTCGTCGGAGAACAATTGGGCAAAGGGAAAAAATTAAAAGCTATTCTTAAATCGATGGCTATGATTGCCGAAGGCGTTGAGACCTGCAAGTCGGTTCACCAGCTATCGGCAAAGCTGCAAATCGAAACTCCTCTCGCCGACGCCGTTTATAAAATTCTGTTCCTCGATGTCGATCCTGTAAAAGCCACTACGGAATTAATGACACGCGATATGAAAGCGGAAATTTAATATTTCATTATCTTTTATATCGAATTTATAAAGTATAATTTATGCCCGATTCGATTGAACTTTCCATACAATTCATTAAAAACGTTGGTCCTAAAAGGGCCGAATCATTTTCTAAGATTGGGATCAATACCGTAAAAGACTTACTCTACTATTTCCCCTCAAAACATCTCGACCGTTCAAATATTTTATCGGTAAAGGAAATTATTAATTTTGTAAGCAAAGGTTACGACGGGGAGGTTACAATCTTGGGACGAGTAACCGACTCCGAGTTAATCCGTTATGGAAAAAAGCAGTTATTGAAAGTGCGGTTCATAAATAAATTTGAAACATTCGAATGCGTCTGGTTCCAGGGGATAAAATTTTTCAAAGACTCGTTTCCGCACAATTCCTACTTTGCGGTTTCAGGCAAACCGGTAATCACGCGATACGGACATTTACAATTCGCCCACCCCGATTTCGATAGAATTGACGACAAAGAAACAAATGAATTTCTAAATACCGGCAAAATTATTCCGTTTTACAGATTGCCGAAAGCATTAAAATCCGTGCACATCGGCGACTTCAGTCTGCGGCGGATTATATATAACGCCGTAAATAGTTACGCCGATAAAATAAGCGAAAGTTTGCCGCAGGAAATTGTCGAGTCCAAGGATCTTCTTCCCCTTAACACGGCGATAAAGCAATTTCATTTCCCCGATTCCCAGGAAAGTCTGAAGAAGGCTGAATACAGATTTAAATTTGAAGAACTCTTTTATATCGAGTTACTCGTCGCGCTGAAAAAGCATCGATATAAACATAACTATTCCGGCATCAAATTCACCGTTCACAAGGAGATTATAAGAAAATTCCTAAACTCATTGCCTTTTACTTTAACCGAATCGCAGTTAAAAGTTTTGCGCGAAATAAGATTGGATATGGAATGCGGCGAGCCGATGAGCCGGTTGCTGCAGGGCGATGTGGGAAGCGGCAAAACCATTGTAGCGGTTATAGCCTCGATAATCGCAATTTCAAACGGTTATCAAGCTGTTTTTATGGTGCCTACGGAAATTCTTGCCGACCAGCATTATAAAAATATCCGGGAACTATTGAAACCTTTAAATATCGAATGCGCATTACTGATTGGAGGACAAAATAAAAAAGAAAGAAAAAGCGCTCTCGAAAATATTGCAAACGGAAACGCTCAATTTATTATTGGCACACACGCTTTATTTGAGGAAACGGTAATTATCAAAAATCTCGGTCTTGCTGTAATTGACGAACAGCATAGATTCGGCGTGCTTCAAAGGGGAAAACTGATAACCAAAGGCGCCGCTCCGGACGTTTTAGTAATGAGCGCCACGCCTATTCCGAGAACATTAACTATGTCGGTTTACGGGGATTTGGATGTATCCGTTATAAACGAAATGCCGAAAAACAGAAAACAAATTAAAACTTTCCTCCGTGGAGAAAGCAAGTTAGACAATATTTATGATTTCATTAAGAAGGAAATCAGTTCGGGTAATCAGGCGTTTATTATTTATCCCTTAGTTGAGGAATCGGATAAACTTGAACTGAAAGCTGCCGAGGAATATTTTGTAAAATTATCGTCGAAAGAATTTTCCGGATACAGCTTGGGACTTATACACGGTAAGATGAACTGGCGTGATAAAGAAAATATAATGTTCGATTTTGCCGCAAAAAAATACGATGTACTAATTGCAACGACAGTAATTGAAGTTGGGATTGATATTCCCGACGCTACCGTTATAGTTATTAATGACGCATTCCGTTTTGGTTTGTCCCAACTGCATCAGCTCCGGGGACGCGTCGGCAGAAGTTCAAAACAAGCGTTCTGCATTTTAATTACGAAGGATGAATACATAAGTAATCGATACGGCAAAAAACTTGAGATTGATTACTTATCAAAAAAGGAATTAGAGAAATATAAATCGTTCATCAGATTAAAAGCAATGACCGATTATTCCGACGGTTTTAAATTATCTGAAATTGATTTGAAATTAAGAGGACCGGGCAATATTTTCGGTAAAGAGCAGAGCGGTTTTCCCGAATTAAAATATGCCGATATTGTTGAAGATACAAAAGTATTAATAACCGCAAAAGAGCAGGCGTTCGGCGTAATTAGAGAAGATCCTAATTTACTCTTACCCAAGCATTCCCTAATAAAATCAGTACTCAGACGTGACTATGCAAATCATATAATATTTTCCGATATCGCATAAACAAAACATAAACGCGAATCTTTTTTGTAATACATATTGCATATAAATTATAAAACGCTATATTGCGATAAATTTTTTACGCATATTTTGTTAATGAAAAGTTTTAATCTCGTTTTAACATATAATCTTATTCCGGCAGACATACAACCTGGGATGGAACAAAACGACAGCGGTTTCGCCGACTACGACGATACGTATGCCGAATGGGATACGAACGAAACAGTATTTGCAATCCGCGACGCGTTATCGATAAATCATAATGTACATCTAATTGAAGCCGACAAAGAAGCATACGAAAAAATAAAAGCAATTTCTCCCGATATTGTTTTTAATGTGGCTGAAGGTAAAAACGGTATCAGCCGCGAAGCGCAGATACCCGCGATGCTCGACATGCTTAACATTCCCTACACCGGCTCCGATCCGCTTACTCTTTCTCTTTGTCTGGATAAAGCCAGAACCAAAGAAGTTTTGTCGTACCATAATATTCCCACGCCGAAATTTAAAAGAATATCATCGGAAGAAGAGTTCAAACCGGATACTTTTAATTTCCCGGTTCTAATTAAACCCGTTGGGGAAGGTTCGAGCAAAGGTATATATAATAATTCTATAATCGATTCACCCGGTTCGGTTAACGGTACAATTAAAGAGGCTTTAAATAAATACAATCAGGATTTGATTGTTGAGGAATATCTCCCCGGCAAAGAATTTACCGTCGCGCTTATGGGTAACGGAGACGAGACAATTGTGTTCCCGATTGTAGAAATAAATTTTGACGGATTACCCGAAGGATTAAAACCGATCTATTCCTTTGAAGCCAAGTGGCTGTTCGATTCGCCCAATAATCCGCTTGAAATATTTTCCTGCCCCGCCGAAATTGACGAATCATTAAAACTTGAAATTGAGAAAGTCGCGCTGAAAAGTTATAAAACATTAAACTGCAGAGATTGGAGCCGGATTGATATTCGTCTGGATTCGAATGGAAAACCGAAGATAATTGAGGTTAATCCGCTTCCGGGCGTGTTGCCCGATCCGAAAAATAATTCATGCTATCCAAAAGCCGCGCGAACATACGGAATGACGTACGACGAAATGATCAACAAAGTATTATACTTCGCGGCAAAAAGAAGCGATCTTCTAAAATGAGTCGAAACTATAAAATATTAATCTGCTTCAACGAACCTGTTAATTATTATGATAACTATACGGGTAAATCCGCAGAAAATTCGGGAACAACCGATTTATCCGAAAGTGAATTTTTCACACACTTAAACAAAATAGAATCGATACTGAAAAATCATTTCGGGAATGTAAAGCAGTTGGCGATAGGAAACGATTTTTATAAAAACATTGACGCAATTGAAAATTTTGCTCCCAACGCGATATTCAACTTTGTTGAATCGGTTGAAGGCAAAGCGGAATATGAAGTTTTTGTAGCGGGAATGTTTGACATTCTCGGCATTCAATATACCGGCAATACCGGCTTAACGCTGGCAAACTGCCTCGATAAAAACAGAGCGAAAAGAATTTTATCTTCGCACAATATTATTACGCCGCAGCATTTAATTATTGATTCCGAAACGAATATGAATTCGATAGGCGACAAGTTGGATTTCCCCTTTATTCTAAAGCTCAACAAGGAGGACGCGAGCATCGGTATTTCGGAACATTCCGTAGTATATTCGCTAACCGAATTTAAAGAGCGAGTGACATTTTTATTGGAAAATTACAACCAGTCCATTATTGCCGAAAAATATATTGACGGCAGGGAATTCAATATTTCCATCCTAAATGAAAACGTTCTTCCTATATCCGAAATCAATTTTGAAGGATTACCCGGAGAACTGCCGAAAATTGTAACTTATGAAGCCAAGTGGCTCCCGGATACCGTCTATTATGAACATACAACGCCGGTGTGCCCCGCTTTAATTGATGACAACCTAAAAGATTTATTGACAGACGTCGGATACTCTGCATTTTACGCGATGGACTGCAGAGATTACGCGCGTGTTGATATCAGGCTCGACAGCAATAATATTCCATACGTCATCGAGGTTAATCCGAATCCCGATATAAGCGTGGACAGTGGTTTTGTAAGAGCCGCGAATGCGGCGAGAATTACTTACGAAAATTTAATTTTAGATATAGCGGATTTAGCATTGGAGAGAAAAATATTTTATGATACGGAAATTACTGAAGAGTGACAGACCGCGTTTAAAGGAAATAATCGATTCGATTGATATTTTTCAAGACGAGGAAAAAACCGTTGCTGTCGAATTAATTGATGAAGCGATAATTAATGTGGAACAAGATTATTATAATATATTTGTATATGAAGAAAACAATTTATTATTAGGCTATCATTGTACCGGACATAGAGCGCTAACCGACGGAGTATTTGACTTATATTGGATTGTTGTCGATCCAAAGTTTCATCACAGAAATATTGGAAAAGCATTATTAAATCACGCTGAAAATTTTGCTAAAGAAAATAACGGCAATTTATTATTGGTCGAGACTTCTTCAAAAAAAACATATGAACGTACAAGAAACTTTTATATAAAAAATCGATACTCGCAATTAGCCGAGATAAAAGATTTTTATCGTAAGGACGATAACCTGATAATTTTCGGCAAGTATTTATAAACATAAAGGGATTTCAGATGGAACAATGGCAACAATTGATAAGAGATAGTATCCATTCGGTCGATCAAATAGTGGAGAAATTTAATCTCGACAGATTGGTTGCCGAAAAACTCGATGAATTTTTTCAAGTTCGAATTAACCCATACTATTTAAGTCTTATCCGTTATCCGGGCGATCCGATATGGAAACAATGCGTACCCGACGCGGTTGAACTTGACGATATTTCAGGCTTCGACGATCCGCTGGACGAGGACGGCATGAGTCCCGTGCCCAATATAACTCACCGTTATCCGGATAGATGTCTGTTTTTAGTTACAAGCCAATGCGGAATGTACTGCAGGTTCTGCACAAGAAAAAGGAAAGTCGGCGACCCTGGAAAAATTTCGATGAAGGAATTGGAATCCGCGTTCAATTATATTGAAGAACATAAATCCATTAGAGACGTAATACTTTCGGGCGGAGATCCTTTGATGTTAACCGATACGATGCTGGAAAAGGTTCTGAAAAGATTAAGGCGGATTGAACACGTTGAAATTATACGGCTCGGAACGAAAATGCCTTGCGTGCTTCCGCAGCGTATAACCGATTCTCTTGTTTCCATGCTGAAAAAATATCATCCTATTTATGTAAATACGCACTTCAATCATCCGTGGGAAATTACCGGCGAAAGCGCTTCCGCATGTCTGAAATTAGTTGACGGCGGGTGCGTGGTAAACAATCAAGCCGTTTTAATGAAAGGCGTTAACGACGACGCTGAAATATTAAAAGAATTATTCCTTGAACTTTTAAAATTACGAGTGCGTCCTTATTATTTGTTTATGGCGGACGAGACCAAAGGGACGGAACATTTCAGGACTTCCGTGGATAAAGGGCTTGAAATAATGGATAAACTCAGAGGCAACATAAGCGGCATGGCAATTCCTCATTTTGTTATTGACGCTCCGGGAGGAGGAGGGAAAGTGCCGCTGCTGCCGAAATATATTTTGCATCGCGATAATGAAAAAGTGATAATGCGTAATTATAAAAATGATGTTTACGTTTACCGCGACGGGGGATTCAAAGGAAAACCGGATAATTCAGCCGCGCATGAACCCTCAAAATTCAGCCGCGAAGAAAGCAAACAATTACTCAACAAAAATATTATTCAGAATTAGAACCGGAAGACGGCTTTTTATTATTCAATATCTCCGCCATATCAAGTTCTAACGTTTCCATCGGACTTTCAATTATCCTTCCGATCTCTTCGGAATTTTCATAAAAAATAATTGTCGGCACAAGTTCAATATTTTTACCTTCCGCCTCATTATTAAGCGAATGTTTGTCGCGGTCCACGGCGTAAATATGATAATTATCAAAACCCAGCGATTCCATAATTTTTATAAACCGCGGAACTTCCCGTCGAGAGTCGCTGCACCAAGTTCCCATATAAATATCAATATAAGTATCCTTAGGATTAATAGATATATCGCTTAACGCGGTTGAGTCAACTTGATAAAACTCATATTCGCTTTTGTACCACCATTGAAAAGAAGTATCCTGAAATTCATCGACTGTAATTTCTCCCAGCAGCATCGGCTTGCCGGTTTTTGAATCTTCAACCAATTTATAATTTTGCGCCGACGCCGCAACAGAAATAAAAATAAACAGTAAAAATAATTTTTTCATCGCTCCCTCCCTTTCATCGAATTGCTTCTCACATCCAATCCCCAGAATAATTTTTGTCTAAGTATCTCAAAATAATTAGTGGATTTAGAATGAACTAATTTAAGCGGCATATCGGATTTAACAATTTCGATAACTACCGGCGGTTTATAATAATTCACTCTTTGTCCGTCGCAATTTACTTGAACCGAAGAATAATGAGAAAAAACTTCAACGGTTATTTTCTGTTCCGACGAAAGCACAAGAGGACGCATCGTAAGCATATGGGGCGATATCGGACTTATTGTAATCGCTTTTGCTTTAGGACTAACAATCGGTCCGCCGGTTGAAAGAGAATATCCGGTTGATCCGGTCGGCGTTGCGATGATAATCCCGTCGGCGGAAAAAGTGGAAACATAATCGTTATCAATTTTTACCGTCATCTCAATCATTTTAGGCCAGCGACCGCGGTCGATCACAATATCGTTAACGGCATAGAGTTTTTCTTCATTCATACAGTAACAAACAGCGTCGAACGTAATTCTGTCTTCAATCACCAAATTATTATTTTTTAAATCCGCAACAAGCTTATCCAGCTCGGCAAAATCAAACTCGGCTAAAAACCCGAGTTTACCGAAATTTATACCTAATAACGGAGCGCCCGAATTACGCGCAATGTAAGCGGTATTCAGCATTGTGCCGTCGCCGCCGATGGAAACAATCATATCGCATGAACGGCATAATTTTTCGTTTTCCAGAAATTCGAGATGAAGTTTTTCATCCTCAATAGAATATTCTCCGTTAAGCATATCCGAACTGAGAATATAATTAACTTCATATTCGTCTAATTTTTTAAGCAGAGACGTAACCGCTTCAACGATGTTTTCTTTCCCTAAATTAGGGATTATTCCAATAGTCATAAACGCAGCTTATTTATTTGTTTTTCCCATAGTTTAGCATATTTGGTAAACACATACGCCGAAGATAATACGGAAAGCGCCAAACCGTGCACTCCGTCTAAAAATCCGCCCCTTAAAATAAACATTTTAATAAATAAAAACGCGGGACGAATTATCAAATCGTTAATACCGGCAGTTCTCCCTTCTGCAAATAATTCTTCGGAAGCTAATGTAGTATAGTTGTTGAATTTTTGAAAATAATGCCGGATATCAGGATCCGTATAATGATTCAAATCGTTCCGCATGCGTCCGGTTTCTCCTTGAACGTAAAGAAATTCGTGCACAGCGCTTTGGCTAAACCGGCATTTATTTTTATTAAACAGGCGCGTTACATACCCTGGATACCAGCCGCAGTGTTTAATCCACTTACCCAGAAAAAACGCCCGCCGGGCTATTTCGTAAGCTTGAAAATTATCATCTTCGGATTTCCACGTCAGCAGCTCATTTTTTAATTCGGAAGTCAATTCCTCATCGGCGTCAATCCAAAGTATCCATTCATTCGCACATTTTTCAACCGCAAGTTCCTTTGTTTCCGAATATCCCCGCCATTCAGCCACTTCAACGACGTCGGCATTTTCACGGGCAATTTTCAATGTTTCATCTTCGCTGGCGGAATCGACAACAACTACAATTTCGTCAACCACATTACGCAGCGATTTCAAACATCTTACGAGATTAACTTCTTCGTTTTTTGCTATTGTGATTGATGATAATTTTTTCATTTATCGCTTAATTAATTTGCGCTGATAACTTCCATCGTTTGATGATAAAAGTGAAATAAATTGATAGATAAATATATAGATTTCCTTCTAATTTTTTCGCTTAAGTAAAAGAAACTCGGCAAATATTGTTATTTTTGAAATATGAATTCGAAAAAAAATTTGCTGATTGTCGCTAATTTTATTGATAATTATAGATTTTTCAAATCTATACTGCCTCAGTTTATTTCGGCGGGATATTCTGTAAGAATTGTGACGAATAAATATTCCGTTTACCG
>CAYNUJ010000014.1:0-29688 GCA_964400095.1 uncultured Melioribacteraceae bacterium | reverse complement strand
CAATGATTTACACACATGTAATGAAAAAAGGCGCGTTTGGCGTGCGCAGCCCGCTTGATTAAGAATAAATATCGGAACTGTGAAGTTATATTGCTCAAAATAACAGTTTAATTGCTGTGGGAGTATTGTAAATAGCATTGTAAAACAAGAAAAAGCGAGAAGTAAGAAGCAAGAAGGATAAAATCCCATCTGCGGAAATCATGATTAATCATAACAATCTGCGTTCCAATGACTCTCATGGTCACATGTCTCATGGTCTCACGGTCATTTTGTCAGTCGCCAGTCGTCAGTCGTCAGTCATCAGTCTTCAGTCATCAGTCTTCAGTCTTCAGTCTTCAGTCGTCAATCGTCAAAATTAACAATCACATCTCCCACGGGCCAGCGGGCGCGGAGGTTTAGAGTATCGGGATAATAGACAAACTTTTCGCTGAGCGTAAAAGGTTTTAATTTCCCCATATCGTATTTCTGATTACCGTTAACATCGGCGAACGCCCATATTATATATTTACCCGGAGTAACTTTTTTGAATTCAAATTTGCCGTTACTATTTACACCGGTCATTTCCGGCAAACTCAAAGATTTTTTATCTTTAATTTTTTGCAAAACGACAATTTTATTTTGCAAAAAACCGCTCTTAACCATGCCGAACACTCCGCTGTAATCGAGCTGATTTTTAGTGAACAGTTTTTTTACAATTGTAGTGTCTCCCCTGTTGCCTGAAGCGTCGGTAATAAAATCACCGTTCACAACAAAAGCATATTCCGAGTTCGATTTTAATTTCACATTGGGAATAATTTTAAGCTCCGCGTCATCTAAATAGCTTATTCTTATTTCAATATTAATGCTGTCTTTGTCGAAGAGTTTAACCGCTTCTTCGGGATTCGTTAATGTAACGGCATCGTTAAACTCGGCAAATATTTCCGGCGAGACCAAATCAATTTTATCCCCTTCCGTCTTAGTTGTAATCCGTCGAATTTCAGGAGCCGCCGTATCCGGTTTGGTATTCACCGTAAGAGAGGTCGATTCTTCTTTTAATATATTGCCGAAATTATCTTCAATATTCAGACTGTGCAGATAATTGTCGTTCACCGAATTAAGCGTATCGGTTAACGATAAAAAATAATTTTTATTTTTTGCTTCTCCTTTGAATACCGCCGCAACGTTCACCCTCAGGTTCGCCGACGAATCATAAACGAAAAAATTCTCACTTTTTAATTTGGACGAATCGACAAATTCGCTGAATTCCAAAAGAATATGATTGGCGTCGGTCATCACAGCAGAAAAGAGATGCGGAATTGTCGTATCCTCTTTGGCGATAAAAAAATTCACTCCGTTCAAAACGGAATCTTTTGCGGAAAGCAATATATCCATAAAAGGAACGCCGAAAGAATCTTCCTCTTTATTGTAGATCAAATCCCGGAATTGATCGAGTACCGCAATCACACAATACTCTCCGTTAGCCAAACCATTTAAACGGTAATCGCCCGTTTTCCCGACTTGCGAAATATAATCCGGTTTCGTTTTCCCGAAATTTACGCTATCGGGATTGTTCTTATAAGCGAAAATTAAAATACCTTGAGGATTCTCCGCATATACTTTACCCGAAATCTCTCCTCTGTCTATTTTTTCTCCGGTCGAAAATATAAGCGTAAAAGCCTCCGCCATATTATTGCCGTGATTAATATCTTTCACATCCGTACCGATGGTTACGGTGTAAGTCGTATTTGCTTTCAAATCGGCGGGGAAATCGATCTCCAGCGTTCTGCCCGACCAATCGTATTCGAGTTCTCCGTCTATCGAGGGAGAGATAAAAATAGCGTCGCGAACGCTCCGTTTATCCACGTATTCGGAAAATGTGAATGAAATATTATCGTCGTCAAAATTAATGCCGCCGTTCAAGGGATAAACTTCAATTATTTCGGGCGGAATCGTATCGATATCACCGCCGGTGGGCGGAAGCTGATTAGCGCATCTAACAAGCGCCAAAACCGCAAGAAGCGTAATGGAATATTTAATTATTTCCTTTTTGATCGCCATATTCTATACTTTTTTACGTTTGAAAGATGTCCGCTTAAACTTTTGGCGAACCTGTGCCCGCCGTTCCCGTCGGCTACAAAATAATAATAGTTATTCTCCTCCGGGAAAAGCGCGGCTTCAACAGCTTTTTTGCCGGGATTATTGATTGGAGCGGGAGGCAGTCCCCTATAAAGATAGGTGTTATACGGAGAATCGATTTCCAAATCTTTATAAAGGATTCTATTGTGTCTCTTCTTATTTCTAATCAGAAATTGAATTGTCGGGTCAGCCTGCAGTTTCATCCTCTTTTTTAAACGGTTGTGGTAAACTCCCGAAATCCTTTTGTATTCCGAGGCGTAATTAGTTTCGCCTTCAATTATCGAAGCCAAAGTAAGAATTTCTCTTTTATTCATTCCTAATTTTTTCATCTGAATTTCAGCTTCCCTGCTCTCAAAAAGAGCGTCCATCTCATTTTTTAATTTGCGAAGAACGTCTTCCTCGTTCGAATTCACAAACAGATAATACGTCTCCGGCAGAAGACTGCCCTCAAGTTTATCTCCGTCAACTCCGAGACTTCTCAAGAATCTTTTATCGTAACTCAATTTCATAATTTTCGCGGAGTCCAGTCCTAATTGCTTTTGAAGCAAGCCCGCGAGTTTATGCTGCCATATCCCTTCCGGAATTGTAACTAACTTTTGCTCGGCGGGAATTCCCTCCTTCAATAAATCCAAAAGATCCAGGTAACTTATACCGTTGGGAATCGGATATTTCCCCGCTTTAATATTATCTTCCGCCCCGTAAATAAAAGCCGCAATCCGCATTACCGTTTTACTCGGAATAATATTGTTTTCTTCGAGTGAATCCAGAGTTTCGGAAAATGTCGCTCCGTTGGGAATAGTTAACGTCTTCGGAGAATGCCCTCTGTAATAATTAGGGCTGTAAAATGTGAAGATCAGCATTCCGAGAATAAATCCAAAAAAAACTCCGATTATCATTACGTCGTTCCGGTTGAAATATTTGTAATCGCGAGTTTCCGTTACTTCCACAATATTTTTCAATATCTCTTCGTTATGAAACATTTTCGTAAAGGCTTTTATTATTCAAATCAAACCAGTATTTCATCCCGCCTCTTTTAAGGGAAGGATAAGCGTTATAATCTAAATCAAATAATTCATTTTCTTTGTAGAGCATACCGCCGCGGTTGGCTATCATAGCTCCGTTATCTCCGCAAAACTCAATGTCGGGAATAACCACTTTTTTTTCGTACTTTCCGCCTAACTTTTTTATGGAATTGCGCAGCGCGGTATTGGCGGCAACTCCGCCGACTAAAGCAACGGCTTTGACATCAAACTGCTCTAATGCTTTTTCAACATTAGCCGTAAGAGCTTCTATTACGGATTTTTGAAAAGAAGCGGCAATATCGCAGATATCGTTCTCCGGTATTTCATTATTACCGTATTCTTTCTGCTTATATCTAAGAACCGCGGTTTTAATTCCGCTGAAAGAAAAATCGAATTTATTTTTTAACCGGGCAACGGGGAAATTTATTTTTTGGGAATTTCCGCGGGAAGCGTATTCCTGAATTTTCGGACCTCCGGGATATCCAAGCCCTAATAGTTTAGCCACTTTATCGAAAGCTTCGCCCGCGGCGTCGTCAACCGTGCTTCCGAGCCGGATGATTTTCAAAGGAGAATCTACTTTCAACAGCAGCGTATGTCCGCCGGAAACCACAATGCAAAGGAACGGATACTCAGGCTTATCTTCCATTAACAATCCCGAGAAAATATGCCCTTCAATATGATTAACTCCGACAAATTTTTTCTTAAGCGAAAGGGACAAACCTTTTGCAAACGTTAAACCGACAAGAACGGCTCCAATCAAACCCGGTCCGGCGGTTGCCGAAATTATATCAATATCTTTCAATTCAATACCGCTTTCATCAACGGCTTGTTTCAGCAGAGGGTTGATTATCTGCAAGTGCGCTCTACTGGAAAGTTCCGGTACTACTCCGCCATAGTCTTTGTGAAAATGCTGGGAAGCCACCAAATTTGCTTTTAATTCTCCGCCGCATATTATCCCTACGGATGTCTCATCGCATGAACTTTCTATTCCGACTATATTCATCAGTCCAACTTAAATATACTTTTTGTAATGTACCATGCCATGTTCGGATTTTCCTGCAGCCTGCGGATAGAATAATGATGCCAATGCTTTCCGAACGGGACATAAATTCTAATCTTATGACCGTCGGAATTTATTTTATCGCGTAAGTGTTCCGTTACGCCGTATAGCATTTGGAATTCGTATTTATCTTTGCTTATTCCTTTAGCTTCTAACATTTTATACGCGTTCTCAATTAAATAATTATCGTGTGTGGCAATACCGACATAATTTCCGTTTGTCAGCATTAAATCGAGCGCGGATAAAAAGTTTCGCCTAACCTCCTGCCGGTCTTGGAACGCGATATTCTCCGGTTCGATGTATATTCCCTTGCACAGCCTAAAATTCGTATTTAAATCGCTCAGCTTTTTTACATCATCCAAAGTTCTTCGCATATATGCCTGAAGAACTATACCAACATTATCGTATTTGTCTTTCAATCTAACAAACATATCGATAGTTTTTTGAGTTACCGAAGAATCTTCCATATCGATTCGGATAAAATTATTGTATTCCTTTGCCCTCAAAATAATTTCTTCAATAAGCGAAAAACATAATTCCCGGTCGAAGGCTAAACCAAATTGAGTCGGTTTTAGGGAAATATTCGCGTCGAGCTTATTTTCCTCAATCGCTTCAAGAACCCGAAGAACTTCCTCCTTTGCGGCTTCGGCTTCCTCCGGTTTGGTTATCAGTTCTCCCAAAACGTCAATTGTAGTAAATATCCCTTTGGAATTCAGTTCTCTTGTTACATTAACCGCATCGCTGAGCGCGGTGCCGGCGATGTATTTTTTAGCGAATAAAAAAACTACGCTTTCGGGCAATAGCTTTACAAAATTAACTATTGTTTGGTTTATCAATTTCACTTCAGACCTCGCAAGAAAAATAGATTATAAACATAAGTTAAGAAAGAGAGATCCTCTTCAGTAGTTGAAGAATGAATTCTATATTTTTATTGAAATCTTCTAATGTACCTTCATTTTTCAGTATGAAATCCGCTTTGTCCTGTTTTGCGGAATCCTGCCATTGCCCTTTCATTCTCAGCCGAACATCCTCCTCGGTTACCCCGTCCCTTTCCATTACGCGCTTAATCCGCAGTTGTTCGTCAGCCATAACAAGAATAACATAATCAAAATTGTGCTGCATTTTGGCTTCATAAAGAAGAGCCGCTTCAACGAATACAAATTGACTGCTTTCGAGCAGAGCATACATAGAATCCTTGATATGCCGGATAGTCGGAGGGTGCACTATGGAGTTGATAATATTCAAATTTTCTTCACTCTCAAAAATTGTTTCGGCAAGGAACGCTTTATTCAGTCCTTTGCCCTGATAGGCGCCTTTCCCGAATGCCTCAACAATTTTGGCTTTCACTTCCGGGTCGTCTTTCATTATCTGCTTTGCAATCTCGTCAGCTTTAAGAACGGGGAATCCCATTTTGCTAATTAATTTGCAGACTACAGATTTCCCGCTGCCAATTCCTCCGGTTACACCGATTTTTAAATTCTTAGCCATAAACGCCTCACCTTCCGTTAAAAATCAAAGGACAATAATTATTATAAAAATCCGGAGATTATTATAGTCCTATAATCATTTACCTTTTACCAATCAAATCATTTAGCATAAGCAATTTTTCTTACTTCACGAATAACCGTCACTTTAATTTGTCCGGGATATTCCAATTCCTCTTGAATTTTCTGAGCGATTTCATAAGCTAATTTATCGGAAAAATCATCGTCAATTTTATCGGGTTCAACAACGACCCTTATTTCCCTTCCGGCTTGAATAGCATATGTTTTTGCAACTCCTTCGAACGATTCCGCGAGGTTCTCCAAATTTTCAAGACGTTTGACATAACTTTCCAGCGGTTCCCTTCTAGCTCCGGGTCTCGCGCCGCTTATTGCGTCGGCAGCTTGAACAAGCGCTGAAATAGGATGTTCCATTTCAATATCTTCGTGATGCGACCCAACGGCGTTTATTACAATTGGATGTTCTTTATATTTTTTAGTGAGTTCGTATCCCAATAAAGCATGAGGACCTTCAACCGATTTGTCCAGCGTTTTGCCGATATCGTGCATCAGTCCGGCTCTTTTAGCCAAATTCGGGTCAAATCCCAATTCCGCCGCAATAATACCTGTAATATAAGCAACTTCAATACTATGCTGCAACAAATTTTGTCCGTAACTCGAACGGTATTTCATTTTCCCGACCGCTTTTGTTAACTCCGGGTGAACGCCGTGAATGTTCAGTTGAATTAAAGTGTTCTCCCCTTCGCGGTGAATTTCCTCTTCAAGTTCGGTCTGAACTTTATCCACAACTTCTTCAATTCTAGCCGGATGAATTCTACCGTCGGCAATTAGACGCTCAAGCGCAATTCTTGCTACTTCCCTTCTGAACTGATCGAAACCTGAAAGAATAACAGCTTCGGGAGTATCGTCAACTATTACGTCAATTCCGGTTTTAGCCTCGAATGCTCTAATATTGCGTCCTTCCCTACCGATAATTCTTCCTTTCATTTCATCGTTCTGAATTTGAACAACGGATACGGTAGATTCGACCGAATGGTCAACGGCGGTTCTCTGAATAGCCTGAACGATAATTTTCTGAGCTTCTTTTTTAGCTTCGACTTTCGCTCTATCTCTAATTTCCTGCACTTGGGAAGAAGCTTCCGATTTTGCTTTGTTAACCATATTTTCAATTAACATTTTTTTAGCTTCTTCAGCCGTAAGAGCGGCAATTTTTTCGAGGCGGATATTCTGTTCCATTATCAGCCTTTCTAATTCGTTGTTCTTTTTTCCTATATCCTCTTTCTGCTGCCGAAGCGATCGTTCAATATTTTTAAATTGTCTTTCTTTATCGTGAATTACTTCGTATTTCTTTTCGATGCTCTCTTCACGGGATTCCAACTGTTTTTCGTAACCGAGAAGTTTCTGACGTTTTGTATTTACTTCGTTGTCGAAGTCTTGTTTCTTTTTAAGCCATTCGTCTTTAACTTCTAAAAGTTTTTCTCGTTTTAAATTTTTACTTTCTTTTTCAGCGTCGGAAATAATTTTTTCCGATTCTTCCTTCGCGTTTTTTAATTTTATCTTTCCGAATTTATTATTAAGTTTCCATCCAATAAAAAGAGCCGTGAAAAATAATATTACAGCGCCGGCGATTAATTGATATAACTCCACTTCCATATTACCTCCGTAAAAACAATAAATAAATGCGCCGCCGCCCACGCACAGAAGAACCCTCCTATGACAGTGTGGGAAACTGCCTTGTGCTTTTTACTTCCACTAGGCTGTAAGTTACTACGGCATCCGGTAAACCGGATTGAGGCCTGTAATACACACAATGAGTCAGTAACCCTATTATTATCTTGTTAGTTCTTCATAATAGGGGCCGGCAGCGCGGTAAATTTATGATGGAGTGGACAATAAGTTGGATTCTGTAAGCTGAAGCTTTATTTTTTTTATTTTATCAGTCGCCTGAATACTGAATTCTCTGAATTTATTCTTTTCCAACGACAAATCGTAAGCTATATTCAATGCCGCAATAATTGCTATTGTTTCAGTCGGCTGGTCAGATAAATCTTCCCTGGTTTCTTTCATAACTTTATCAACATAGGAAGCCAATTCTTCGGCTATTTCCTGATTCTCTACTAAAAGCGAGTAGTCTTTCCCTAAAATATTAACTTTAAGCTTCTTTTTTTCGCTCATTATTGTCTTTCCACCATACAATCAAAATGTTTAAGAACCGATATGATTATCGATCTTTGAGATAAAATCTTCTATTTTTTTCTTTAACGTTTCCCTATCCTCGGAGCTGAAATTATTTAAATCCGCTCCCGGATTAAGGCTTTCTATTTCTTCAATTTTCAAAAGAAGAACTTCGTTCTCCATCTCTAACTGGTTTATTTTTTTATTAAGCGCCGAGTTTTCCTCAATAAGCGCTTCGCCCTTTTGAACCAAAGCGTAAACTTGTTTCTCGAGGGAATTTATTTCTTCCATAAAAAAATCGTATTTAGTTTTTTCCGGCAAAATCAGCCTCGTAATTGTGCGTTTAATTTGTTCCTTACACTATCAATCGCATTCCAGAAATCTTTTTCTACTTCTTCTTCGGTTAAGGTTTTATTCTCAACATAATATTCAAGCTCAAAAGCCATGCTTTTCTTACCTTCGCCTAAACTTTCACTTTCAAAGATATCAAATAACTTGATATTTTTCAACAAGCTGGAACTGCCGCTGCGTATTGCTTTAATTACGCTTACATAATTTACGGATTTATCCAATACAAACGCAAAATCTCTTTTAACTTTTGGATACTTCAATACGGCGGAATATTTTCTCGTTATTTGAGGAAGAGTCCGCAATAAATCCAAATTAATGTCGAAAAGAAACACTTCCTGTGGAATATCGTACTTTTTCAGTAATTCCACGCTTAATTTACCGCCGACGCAAAATACGTTTTTCTTGAATTCCTTTTGAATTTTAAACTCAAAATGCTCATCGGGTTCGAGTACAAAAATATTTCTATCCGATCTTCTCAGATTCAATTTATTAATAAACGAATCCAGATCGCCTTTCAGATCATAAATATCAAAAGGTTTTTCAGTTGAATACCACTCATCGGACGAGCTATTTCCCGTGGCGGCAATAATTAAATGCTCTTCTTCCGAAAAATCGTCGAAATTATTTATCACGTCGTTTATGCCTTTGAAGATATGCCCTACCTCAAACAACTTCAAATTCACTTCCTTCACTTTAATATTCCGCGCTATCGTCATCAGCAATCCGGGAATGAGCGAATTCCTGAGGTGAGACATTTCGGAGCTCTGCGGACTCAACACCGGAATAGTTTTGCCGAATTCAGCCGCGCGCTCTTCGTTGAGCATGGAATTAGTAATTATTTCGCTGTAACCCAGCGCTGTTACGGCGTCTCTTATTTCGTCTCTATAAGCCGACTGATCAATTTTTTCCTTCAGCGGAATACTAATTTTTTCTATTAATGGTATTTTATTGAACCCGTAAATTCTGGCAACTTCTTCTATTAAGTCAATTTCCCGTTCGATGTCGTGTCTGAATAACGGAATTTCAATATCAATCGAGTTTTCCGATTCGGCGATAATATTAAAACCCAATCCGTTCATTATTCCTTTAACTTCGGCGGCAGGGATTTCGAAACCGAGAATTTTTAATATCCTAGCAAAACGAAGATTAACTTTTTTCCTTTCCAAACGAATCGGATAAACATCAATCACTCCATTTGCTATCGTTCCGCCGGTTAATTCGGCAATTAAATCCGCCGCCCGTTTCGCGGCAAATAGAGTTCCCTCCGGATTGCATCCCCTTTCAAAACGGTATGACGCGTCCGTGGAAAGCCCCAATCGTTTAGCCGTTTTTCTTATCCGAGACGGATTAAAATATGCGCTTTCTATCAGAATATTTTTAGTGTTATTAGTTACTTCCGAATTTTCTCCGCCCATAATTCCGGCTAAGGCAACCGGTCTTTCTCCGTCGCATATCATTAAATCATCCGGCAGTAATTCCCTTTCTTTGGAATCGAGTGTTGTGAATTTTTTGGAATTCCCCGCTTGTTTAACAATAATTTTATTACCGGACAGCATATCGAGGTCGAACGCGTGGAGAGGCTGTCCCAATTCGTATAAAACAAAATTTGTAACGTCAACAACATTATTGATTGGACGCAAACCGATGGCAAGCAGTTTTTCTTTCAGCCATTCGGGGGAATCTTTAATTTCCACGCCGGTTACAACAGCGGCGGAATATCTCGGACAGCCCGCGGAATCAACAATTTCAACCGAAGCAAATGAATCGACTGCATCGCCGTTATCGTTAAAATTCAGCTCGGGATATTTCACTTCTCTCTTATAAAATGCGGCTAAATCTCTCGCTACGCCAATATGACTGAGCGCGTCAGCTCTATTCGGAGTAATATCAATTTCCGCTATAATATCGTCAACGTTAAGAGCTTTGGCAACAGGAGTTCCGGGAATTAAATTATTATCGAGCGCCATTATCCCGGTATGGTCGTCGCCTAATCCTAATTCGTCTTCGGCGCAAATCATTCCTTCGGAAATTTCCCCTCGGATTTTGGTTCTTTTCAATTCAAAACCGCCGTTGGGAATAATAGCGCCTATTTTAGCGAACGCAACTTTCTGTCCCGAATCAACATTCGGCGCGCCGCAAACTACGCTGTAATCCTTCTCCCCGTCGTTTACAATACACAGAGAAAGTTTATCGGCATTGGGATGTTTTTTCTTTTCTTTAACAAACCCGACTACAATATTTTCAAGCTCTTTAGCCTTATTTTCCACTTCGTCAACTTCCAATCCGGAAACGGTAATGTTTTCAAGAACCTCTTCGGGATCAAGATCGGAAATATTTATATAATCGTTTAACCATTTAAGAGAAACTTTCAATTGCTCAGCTCCAATATTAGAATTGTTTCAAGAATCTGTTGTCGTTATCGTAAAATACTCTTATATCGTCAATCTCGTATTTTAACATAGCCATTCGTTCAATACCCATCCCGAAAGCGTATCCGCTATATTTTTCCGCGTCGATATTAACGTTTTTCAACACGTTCGGGTCAACCATGCCGCACCCCAAAATTTCGAGCCATCGTCCTTCCTTTCCGGGCGGCTGCCACCAGATATCCACTTCAGCCGAAGGTTCAGTAAACGGGAAGAAACTCGGACGGAAACGATATTTAACGTCGTCTCCGAATAACGATTTGGCGAAATAGACCAGAGTCGCTTTCAATTCGGCGAATGTAATATTTGTGTCAACGCATAATCCCTCAACCTGGTGAAAAAGACAGTAGGACTTAGCGCTGATAGCTTCGTTCCGGAAAACTCTTCCGGGCATTATAGCGCGCAGAGGAGGAGAAACTTTTTCCATAAGTCTTATTTGAACCGGCGATGTATGCGTTCTCATTAAAAAATTATCGTTTATGAAAAACGTATCCTGCATATCCCTTGCCGGATGATCTTCCGGAAAATTCAGCTGCTCAAAATTATAATAATCCGACTCCAATTCCGGTCCCTCAAAAACCGAAAAACCGAGACCTTTGAAAATATCCCGAATTTCTTTAGCGGTTTGAGTTAAGATGTGAGTTCTGCCCAAATATCCGGCGCGTCCGGGAAGAGATAAATCCAAATCGTTTTCCACAGCCGCGGACTGATTTTCCAATTCCTCTTTTTTATTTTCATATTGAGTATTAACAAAATTTTTGAGGATATTTAAATTTTTACCGTATTTGGGTTTTTCTTCTTTGGGGAGTTTTTTAAATTCATCGAACAGAGCGGAGAGAGAACCCTTACGGGAGAGGTATTTTATTCTAACTTCTTCCAAATCCCTTTTTTCGTTAACCTTCTGCAGGTCTTCTAAAATACCGTCGTGTATCTGCCTTATCTTTTCATCCATAATTAAACCACAACTATTTAAAGTTCACCCCCTCATATACAATGTTCGTTTATGAGGGGGTTAAAATCAGCTAATAACAAATTTCACTATATCATTAAAAGCTTGCGGATTCTCAACAGCCAAGTTTGCAAGAACTTTTCTGTTAACCGTAACGCCTTTTTCTTTCATTCCGTGAATAAGTCTAGAATAAGTAGTTCCGTTTTCCCTTGCGGCTGCATTAATTCTTGCAATCCACAATTTACGAAAACTTCTTTTATTCTGTTTCCGGTCTCTATAAGCATGCTGAAGACCTTTTTCTACGGAGTGTTTGGCAACGGTTAAAACGTTGCCTCGGGCGCCCCAAGAACCCTTAGCCATATCTAATATTTTTTTTCTGCGCTTGCGCGAAGAAACATTATTTTTAGCTCTAGGCATAGCTAAACCTCATTATTAATTAATAAATTGATTACTGAATCATTTCTTTGACTCTCTTAGAGTCGGCTTTCGATACTAAAGTGGCTTTGCGCAAATTCCTTTTCCTTTTCTGTGATTTGGAAGTAAGAATATGCGAAAGATAAGCTTTGTATCTTTTCAGCTTGCCGGAACCGGTTTTCCTGAATGTTTTTGCGGCTCCTCTGTTACTTTTCATCTTTGGCATTTTACACCTTATCGTTTATTTTTTTTTACTTTTACTCTTTTGAGGGGCTAATATAGCATGCATTATTCTCCCTTCAAACCTTATGTCGCTTTCAACCTTTGCTATATCGGACAACTCTTCGATAAACCTTTTTAATAAATCCTTGCCGTAATCGGTATAAGCTAACTCGCGCCCTTTAAATATTACAGACACTTTAACTTTATTTCCTTCTTCAATAAATCTTTTTGCATGACGAGCTTTGAAAAGAAAATCGTGCGTATCCGTATTGGGATGAAGCCTAATTTCTTTCAGAACCGTTACGTGCTGTTTCTTTTTCGCCAGTTTTTCTTTTTTCTGCTGCTCGTATGTAAACTTTCCGAAATTGATTATTTTACAAACAGGCGGCTTTGCCTGCGGCGCAATTTCAACCAAATCAAGCTGCTTTTCTTTAGCTATAGTTAATGCTTGATCAACCGTCATTACTCCAACTTGTGTGCCGTCATTGTCTATCACTCTTACTTCCCGGGCTCTAATATTTGAGTTAATCCGGTAATTTTGTTGTGCGATATAGTACCTCTTAATTGTTAATTATTCTATTTTTAATTTCAATTTCTAATTTAGAACTAAATTCTGATAAACTCAACTCCCCAAGGTCGCCTTTTTTATGCGCTCGGACGGAAACAGAAGCATTTTTTTCTTCTTTCTCGCCCACAATTAACATATACGGCGTTTTTTGAGTTTCCCATTCGCGGATTTTGTATCCTATCTTCTCGTTGCGTTTATCCAGTTCAACTCTGAAGTTATTCTCTCTAAGTTTAAGGAAAATTTCTTCGGCATAGCCAGTAAAATTCTGAGATACGGGTATCACAACAGCCTGCACCGGAGCTAACCAAACGGGAAAATCGCCGGCAAAATGTTCAATAAGAACGCCGATAAATCTCTCCAAAGAGCCGAACGGAGCGCGATGGATAACTACAGGACGATGCTTTTGTCCGTCGCTGCCGGTATATTCAAGATTAAACCTTTCGGGCATCACATAATCTATCTGGACGGTTCCAAGCTGCCATTCGCGTCCTAAAACATCGCGGACCATAAAATCAATTTTAGGTCCGTAGAAAGCCGCTTCGCCTTCTTCCACTGTGTAATTCAATCCCATTTCGTCGGCGGCTTCTTTAATTTCTTTCTGCGCTCTCTCCCAAAGTTCAATATCTCCGCCGTATTTTTCCGAGTTGTCGTCGCGATAGGAAAGCTGCGTTGTGAAATCTTCAAATCCAACCGCTGCAAATACGGCTTGAATTAATTCAATAACGCTGCAAATTTCCTCTTTAAGCTGATCCTGCCTTACAAAAATATGCGAATCATCCACGGCAAAAGAGCGCACGCGGGTAATTCCGTTTAGTTCGCCGGATTGTTCATAACGATATACAGTGCCGAATTCGGCTAACCGCAGAGGCAGGTCTCTGTAACTTCTCGGTTTTGACGAGTATATCTGGAAGTGATGCGGACAGTTCATAGGTTTGAGGAGATATTCCTCTTTCCCGTCTTCAAATTTTAATGTCGGGAATTGACTTTCTTTGTAATAAGGATAATGTCCGCTGGTCTTGTAAAGTTCAATATTGCCGATATGCGGAGTAATTACCGGAGAATACCCCCTTCTCAATTGTTCGTCTCTCAAAAAGCGCTCTAAAGTTTCGCGCAGCACGGCGCCTTTCGGCAGCCAAAGCGGCAGTCCGGCTCCAACTTTGGGAGTAATAAAGAATAATTCCAGTTCCCTTCCTAATTTGCGGTGATCTCTTTTTTTAGCTTCTTCCAATCTCTCAACGTACTCGTCGAGCATCTTCTTTTTGGGGAATGAAACTCCGTAAATTCTCTGCAGTTGTTTATTTTTTTCGTCCCCGCGCCAGTAAGAACCTGAAACGCTTAAAAGTTTAACATATTTAATTTTTGAGGTATCGGGTAAATGGGGACCGGTGCAAAGGTCCGTAAAATCTCCTTCGCGGTATAAACTGATAACGTCATTCTCGTTCAGTTCGCCGATAATTTCTAACTTATATTCGTCATTCTGCTTTTTGAAAAATTCCAGCGCCGATTCTTTGGATAATTCTTCTCTTTGGAAAGGATTAGCTTCCTTCGCTAATTCGAGCATTTTCCGCTCAATTATTCTCAGATCGTCCTCGGTTAAATGTTTATTTATGTCGAAATCATAGTAAAAGCCGGTTTCAATCGCCGGTCCTACTCCAAACTTTGCTTCCGGATGCAGCGCTTTAATAGCGTGAGCCATTAAATGGGAAGACGAATGCCAGTATGTTTCCACTCCCTCTTCATCTTTAAATGTTAATATCTGCAATTCACAATCCGATTCAAGCGGGGAATAGACCTCTTTAACAACGCCATTAATTTTTACGGCGAGCGCGGCGCTTGCCAATCTAGGCGATATCATTTCCGCTACTTTAAACCCGGTTGTTCCGTGTTCTACTTCCTTAACCGAACCGTCCGGTAATGTTACTTTTATATTTTCCATTTTACCCGTTTTTATTATGTGAAGTGATCTCCGCACCCGCAGATAACTATTGTGTCTTTCGTTTGTCTTGAAAGGACTCTCTCTAAAACAGTTCCCTTGTATGATTGAATATTATTTCAATTAAAAACATTCATCCATACAACCTTAGCGCAGTAAACCGCAGATTTAGCAAATATTTCTCTGCCTGTTGTAAAGTTAAAAACTTAACTTTTAAAAAATTCCTAATTGACTTAATTGATCTAATTTCTAATCAATTAACAATTCACCAAACCCAAAACCCAAAAAACAAACTATGTTATAAATATTAGTTCACAAAACTTTTGTTAATTGGTCATTGTTCATTTTTTAGACAATTAGATCAATTAGAAATTAGGTTAATTTTATTCAAATATTATTTTGTTATAATTTCTTTACATAAAAAACAAAAAAATGATTGAGAATACTCTACATCCATCCATTCATCCATCCATCCATTCTGTAAAAGAACTGTTTCGAGAACTTTAAAAACACTTTTTTGTGGGTCCTAGAGGAGTCGAACCTCTGACCTTCTGCACGTCAAGCAGACACTCTAACCAACTGAGCTAAGGACCCAAAAGCAAGGAAAAAGTAAAAAGTAAAAAGTTCAAAGTTCAAAGTTCAAAGTTCAAAGTTCAAAGATGATAGAATAAAACTAAAAATATTTTCTACTTTTTACTTTACCCTTTTTACTTGAATAGTGGTACCGAGGGCCGGGCTCGAACCGGCACGTCCTAAAAGGACACAGGATTTTAAGTCCTGTGCGTCTACCAATTCCGCCACCCCGGCACATTTGAATTGCTCAAAATTTATCAAACAACATTATAATTGTGGAAATCCATCAAAATCCTAATCAGTTCATTCTTCTTTTAACCGTCGGATTCCCGCTCCAAATTCGTCATATTCTTAAAAAACGAATAACAAATATATACCTTTGGAATAATTTACGCAACGGAAGAAACCAATTCATTTTTATAAAATCGACCTATTATTTTTTTTCCTCAGCTTTCAGCAGTTCTTCCATTTTTGTAATAGGTTTTTCCGGTTTTAAGTATTTTGAAATGAACTTCCAAATTTTCAATCGAGTTTCTCTATCGCTTTTTACGTCTTTACTATTGAACGAAAATCCGCCGGACGCGCCGCTGAATATTTCGGACTGAATATTGCCGCCTTTTGCCCGTAAAGAATTGACCAATTTTTCAACTTCGCGCGCTCCGCCGTTTTTACCTTTTGTATTTGTATGAATTAACAGAGGCGCATTTTGCAATTGCTCCGTTTTCCGTTCGCTCGGTCGTCTTCCGAATTCAATTCCGTCGCCGTGAACTGTGGCGCCCAACGGATATCCCGTTGAATTAATTCCCCTCCCATAGTCAAGGTAATATCCAAAAGTGGATAAAAGATCATTAACCGGAACTCCGGCAAACGCGGCGTTATAGGTATCGGGATGATTAAAATAATTATTCAGCGCTATAACTCCACCGTCGCTCCAGCCGATAATTCCAACGCGGTTGTCATCAATAAAATCGTAATTTCCTAATACGCGGCTGCGAACGCTATCAACTAAATCCGTTTCCCCTCCGTTCTTATCGGTTCCATCATATTGGGAATTACCGTAAACCGAACCGCCGCCAAAATCGGGCGCAACGACAATATACTGCTGATAAATCAACTCTTGAATAATGTTCGCGTAATCCATGGAATAATTCGAAAAGTCGCCTCCGAACGGAAAAATAACCAAAGGATATTCTTGATTCAGGTTTATTCCCACGGGAATGAATATATAAAAAGGGAAATCACTGTCGCTATTATCGCCGATTACTACCTGATTTTTAACACCCTCTTTATAGCGCCCGCCGGTAATGTAATATTTTTCTATGTCGGCAACTTCATTCAAAATAGAGTACCAAGACTCGTTTTCTATCTTTTCGTGCAGATCGTATATTTGGCGTCCAATATTCTTCTCGAATTTCTCGAGCCGTTTATTCTGCTCTTCAATTTGCTTATTAGTTATTTGAGCAAATAAGCTAACCGCAAAGGAAAACATAATAAATGACATTAATCGGTACTTCATCTCGAAATTCCATTGTTATATTTATCGCAGCCCAAATATAAATTAAATTTCTATTACTGGGTAATATAAATACATTGCAGAACCGTCAAATTAACAATTATCTAATTATCCTTTCATTTTCTTTACTTTCTCAATACACCATTTAAATGTAGGGGACGCAAAATTTGCGTCCCCTGCATAATTTTGACTTTTCCATTTTTTCAACCCACCCTAAATTCCTCCTCACAGTCACCGACTCTGCGAGAGTCTGCTAGCTTCCGGAAGGGAGTATCTTTTAACCTTTCAATGAAATAATTTGCGCTTGAGTTCAAGGTTGTCTCAAAAGACTTTCCCTGTCATTCTGAGAAGTTCCGCTTTGCGGGACGACGAAGAATCTTTAATGCAAGCGTAAAAAGATTCTTCGCTTCTCCCGACAAAGTCGGGATCGCTCAGAATGACAGGGTGATTTTGGTTTTCGAATCGTATACAAGTATCAATTATAGATAAACGTTTCATTTTTTTTCGTGGGTTTCTTTTCCAAACCCACCCTTCCAAAGGAGTCTTTTAGACAAATCCCTCCTCACAGTCACCGACTCTGCGATAGTCTGCTAGCTTCCAAAAGGGAGGGACTTTTAACCTTTCAATGAAATAATTTGCGCTTGAGTTCAAGGTTGTCTCAAAAGACTTTCCCTGTCATTCTGAGGAGTTCCGCTTTGCGGGACGACGAAGAATCTTTAACACAAACGCAAATAGATTCTTCCGCCGACTGCCGCCGGCGTCAGAATGACTGACTGATTATTGTTTTCGATCGGCGTTAACTATCTTAGAACATGCCCCCCGTTTAACATTCCGCAAATCATTAGTTTATCTTTTTCCTCCTCCGTTGCGTTAAAACCAATACGGCGCAACGGCGTCTTGAAAACGGGAAAGTAGATTCTTGTTGTTTTTCTGAATTTCCTCTTTCCGCGGGATAGGTTCATAGCAATTTTCCGCGTCGTGAAATTGACTCGAGATTTTAATTCCTAATTTCTTCTCCCATTTTTTACGCCATTCGACGGGAAGTTCCGCCGGCAATTCTTTGCCGCTCAGCAGTGCAAATAAAATAGACCAAACGCGGAACGAAGCGTTAAACGAATATCCGCCACCGAGCGTAAACAACATTCTTCCGTTTGCATATTCTTCCGATAATTGGATAATGGTCTTGAATATTTCGGCATAGTCGTGAGTTGTAAGCATAAGATCGGCTAAATCATCCGAAAAATGAGCGTCGGCGCCAGCCTGCACAACAATAGCATCAGGATTGAAATAAGCCATTGCCTGCCGTAAAGCTTTTTTGAAAACATAGAGGTAAGATTCCCCTTCAGTAAAAGGTTCGAGCGGAAAATTTATTTTCAACGAACGCCCGCTTCCCTGCCCCAGTTGGTAAAGCCAGCCGGAACCCGGAAATAAATATTCGCCCGATTCGTGAAAAGACATTGTGAGAACTTGACCGTCGGAGTAAAAGAAATCCTGCACGCCGTCTCCGTGGTGAACGTCAATATCGAGGTAAAGAACATGCCAGTTATTTTCGGTAAAAGTTTTAACGGCAAGCGCAAGATCGTTATATAAACAAAAACCGGCGGCATAATTATAATGCGCATGATGAAAACCGCCGCCTAACTGCAAAACTCTTTTCGCTTTTCCCTCCGCAATCAATTTCGCGCCGTATAATGTTCCGGATGTCTGCCACCGCGCACCCTCAGCCATACCCTTTACCGCCGGATTATCGGCGGCGCCGAGACCAAAGCGCTCCAAATTTTCAACTTCAATCCCCATACCGCAGTTTTCCACCGCTTCCACATATTCCGCCGAGTGCAGTTTTTTAATTTCATCCGGTGAAATTAATTCAGGTTCGGTAATGTTTATTCCGTCCCAAATTTCAGTGAACAAGTCGATGAGCATTTCGTTTCGCAGAGGACTAAACGGGTGGTTCTCGCCTAAATTATAAAGGCTGTATTTATGATGATAAATTAATCTATGCATGACATATGGGGCGGCCAAAGTACTGCGAATCCCGATTTACAAAGAATTTCAGCTAAATTTCTCATTTCAATGGTATTTATTCTAAGCACCAGCCGTGTTTTGCCGCCGTTTTCGACGTACGAAAGAATTGAAAGAATATTTATTTTTCTTTCCGAAAGAAGAGATGTAAGACGGGCTAATTCTCCGGTTTTATCTTCCAAACGGATATCGAGTCTTCCGGAAGGTCTGTGTGTGCCGGTCAACAAAAGCATCGCGTCCAATATATCCGCTCCGGTAATAATTCCCACAAGCTCGTTATTATCGAGTACCGGAAGACATCCGATTTTCAGTTCTCGCATAAACTGCAGAGCGGATTCTATAGGATCGTGCGCGGAAACCGTTTGCACGGGACGGCTCATAACTACTTCCACTTCGGCGGAAGGATCGAACGGGCGCTCGGCTAATTTGCTTGTAGCGAGTCTTAAATCTCTATCCGTAATTATACCCAATAGTTTATTTTCATCAAGAACCGGTAAATGACGGATATTTTTTTCATTCATTAAATGATAAGCGTCTGATAATTTAACGCTCGGCAATACGGTAATAGGATTCGCGTGCATTATTTCTTTAACTAACATTGTAACTTCCTTTAATAATTGGGCAATTTACTACCGCCCGGTTTCAATGTAATTTCAGCTTCTTTTATACGGCATGTTCCGTTAATTAATACAACGGTTTTTAATTCCCAAAGCCATGGAATTTCTTCTATCAATTGAGATATTCTTCCAATAAATTCACCTACCGGATGAGTATCGTCTAATCCCATCTCTTTCATTGTTTCCTTTAAATCCGATTCCGTAAGCGGAGTAATTCGGACTGTATTCAAAGCGTTTGAATCGGTAATTTTAATTGTAGGTCCAAATAACGGATCGGGATTTACGTTAATGTTAATTTCTTTTCCATCTCCGTTCGCGTCAAAATTAAGTCCGAACATATTCAGAATTTTTTTTGAGTTTTCTTTGCTGACTTCAATCGTTTCGTCGTTTTCAAGTTTATGCAGTAACGAAGCGACTAATTTTCTCGCCTCGTCGGGGCGAACATCCTCGAACCAAAGAAGTTTACCCGCGGGATTGCGAACAAAGTTTGAATACTCAACAGTCTTAGCCAAAGCCCGCGCAGCCGCTTCCGGAAATCTGAACGTAGGAATTTCCGACGACAAACTGCCGCCTTCGTCGGATAAAGACAAAGTTCCGAATTCTCCCATAAAGCAGAGAACAATCGGTTTAGCCTGTCCGTTGGTCCGTCGGGCTTCCGCTATTCCCTTAGTTATAGCTTTGAATATTTCTCTCGGATCAATATTCCCCAATCCGGCAAAGCCAATCAACAGCGAATTGACGTTCTTATCGAGAAGTAATTTTTTCACCGCGGATTCATAATCTGAAGGCAGAGCAAACGCGCCTAAATTAATCAACGCGGATTCGGAAATACACAATCCGTTCGATTCGCCCGCATCGGCAAACAGAGTAGCCATACCGGCAGAGTTTGCTATTATACCCACGTTATTGCCTTCAGGCAAAGGCTGATGCGAAAGAATCACCGCAACGTCGAATAGTTCTTCAAGCGTTTCGGTTACAATCATTCCAGTCTGAGCGAACAGCGCTTTTAGTTCAGGTTTAGAATCAACCGCCGCGCCGCTTTTGGCTTCAACGGCTTTTCTGCCAACCGAACTCCTCGCGCTTTTGACGCATAGCAGAGGTTTTTTATAAGACATCCGGCGGGCAATTCTAACGAAGCGTCTCGGGTTCCCGAATGTTTCCAAATATAAAATGGCATACTTCGTATCGGGGTCTTCTTCCCAAAACTGAAGCAGATCGTTGCCGGATACGTCCGCTCGGTTACCCGCCGAGACAAAGGAAGTAAATCCGATTCCTCTTTCTGCGGCATATTTAAGAACCACAATCCCAAGCGCGGCGCTATGGGAAAAGAATCCAGCCGATCCTCTTCTAATCATTTTCGGGGCGAGGCTCGCGTTCATGTTAATTGAATTGCCGGTATTAATAATTCCCAAACAACTCGGTCCCACCAATCGAACCCCATGCATTCTGACAATATTAACTAATTTCTTTTGAATAGCTTTACCCTCTTCTCCCGATTCCGCGAATCCGGCTGATACAACCACCAATCCCTTAGCCCCTTTGCGAATCGCTTTTTCAGCGACTTCACATACCTGCTGGGCTGATACGGCGATAACCGCCAAATCTATTTCGCCGGGTAGTTCGGGAATGCTCGCGTAAGCTTTAACTCCGCTAATCGAATCCGCCTGTTGATTAACCGGATAGACGGTTCCCTTAAAATTCCCTTCGATCAAATGCCTGAAAATTTTATTGCCAATCGAGTTTTCGTCGCGCGAAGCTCCAATAACAGCCGCGGATTTTGGCGCGAGAAGAGGTTTAAGCGAATTCGCAACTGCAATTCTTTCCCGCAGTCCGGCTCGTTCCCAAACCGCCGCGGCGCCTTCGACGGGAAGTTCCAAATGAACCGTGTCAGAACCCCACACCTGATGCACTTCGAAACCCGAACTTTTAAAAACTTTAAGCATTTGTATATTTTCAGGCAGTACTTCAGCTTCAAATTCAACAAATCCGTTCGCCGCCGCGATTCCCGCAAGACGTTCCAGCAATATTGTTCCAATTCCCCTTCCCTGGAAGGCGTCTTCAATCAGGAATGCAACTTCGGCGGTTCTTCCGTTGGGAGAACTGATGTAATTCCCAAGACCAACAATATTTTCGGAATCATCTTCCCGCGTAACTGCAAGAATAGAGCCGATATCTTTAAAGTCAGAATTGCAAAATGAATCTATTGTTTCTTCGGGAATGTGTGAAACGGAAGCCATAAAACGCATCCGCAAACTTTCGTTGGAAATACGGCTCAAAAATTCGCGCACTAATTTACGATCCGAAGGAGCAGCCGGGCGAAGCATAATACCCTGCCCGTTTTTTAACAGAACGTGTTCTTTGAATTTTTCTCCCTCGGGTATTATTCGAAACATGCTATCTCAAAATAAATTATTATTAATCGAAAAATATATTAACGCGCGTTAAAAAAGAAAGGCTCTCCAAAACCGGAGAGCCTTTGAAGCGAATCAACTTTGCTTTTGAATTTCAGCGACTACTTGAGGATTAGCAAGAGTAGTAACATCGCCGACATCCTGATTGTTGGCAATTGCCGCAAGAACGCGGCGCATTATTTTACCGGAACGGGTTTTAGGCATATCCGGCACTATCCATACTTTACCCGGTTTAGCGATAGGACCGATCTCGGTGGCAAGAGTGTCTGTCACTTTCTGTTTCAATTCTTCGCTCGGTTCAATTCCGGGTTTAAGGGAAACAAAAATATGCGGGATCTTTCCTTTGATTGGGTCCGCAACCGGAACAACAGCCGCTTCGCCTACTTCGTCAACCATCAAACCGGCGGATTCGAGTTCTTTCGTTCCCAATCTGTGTCCGGCAACGTTTATAACGTCGTCTATTCTACCGAGAATTCTAAAATAGCCGTCCGGAGCTTCCATGGCGCCGTCGCCCGCAAAGTAGGGCCAATCCCTCCAGTCTTTGCTTTCGGGGTCTTTATTATAACGTGTGTAATATTGATTGACGAACCTTTCGTCGTCGCCCCAAATTGTAAGCATTCTACCGGGCCACGGATTACGGATAACAATATTTCCGGCTTTTGCGCTTCCCGCGGGTAAAGGATTTCCGTCGTCGTCGAGAATAGCCGGATAAATACCCGGAACGCCCGGACCGGCGCTTCCGGGTTTCATTTTATGAAGCGCGGGAAGGGTTGAACATAGAAATCCTCCCGTTTCGGTCTGCCACCATGTATCCACAATAACGGCTTCTTTTTTGCCTACCACGTTATAGTACCATCTCCATACATTCGGTTCAATAGGCTCGCCGACTGTAGTCATGTGTTTAAAATGATAATTGTATTTAGCCGGTTCTTCCGCTCCAACACGGCGTAAAGCTCTAATTGCCGTGGGCGAGGTGTGGAATATATTCACGTCAAGTTCTTCGGCAACGCGCCAGGGTCTTCCGGCGTCCGGATAAGTAGGAACGCCTTCAAAAATAACCGAAGACGCAGCAAGCGCCAATGGACCGTAAACAATGTAAGAATGCCCCGTTATCCATCCGATATCCGCCATACACCAGTAAACGTCTTCGGGATGAATATCCTGCACATATTTTGATGTGCCGGTAACATACGCTAAAAATCCGCCGATTGAATGCTGGGCGCCTTTAGGTTTGCCGGTAGTTCCGGAAGTGTACATCAGGAATAAAGTATCTTCGGCGTTTAATTTTACGGGTTCAACTTTTTGATGGGAAAATTCTTTAATTTTTTCGTTTACAATTACATCCCGTCCTTCAACGAGAGGAGTTTCAGCGGAATATTTGCCTGGATATCTTTGCCAAATAAGAACATGCTCAACTTCCTGTCCTTCTCTCTGCGCTTGTTCACACGCAATATCGGCTTTTTCTTTATGATCGATTAATTTCCCGCCTCTGTAATATCCGTCCATTGTAATTAATATTTTACTCTTCGCGTCAACAATTCTATCCGCGCACGCTTTTCCTGAAAATCCGGAAAACACCTGCGAATGAATTACGCCGAGTCTCGCGCACGCAAGCATAACCACGGGAAGTTCTACTACCATAGGCATATGCAGCGTTACAGTATCCCCCGCTTTTAATCCATACGATTGCAGCAGCGCGGCAAATTCATTTACTTTCACATAAAGTTCCTGAAAAGTAATATGCACAATCGGTTCATCTTCGGGTTCCGGCACAAAATGAAGAGCGGTTTTATTTTTATACTTCGGTAAGTGCCTGTCAACACAATTATAACTGGCATTAATTTTTCCGCCTACATACCATTTAAAGAAGGGCGGATTACTGCTGTCTAACAGAGTATGCCAGTACTCGTACCAATCGAGCATATCGGCATATTTTTTAAAACAATTGGGAAAGTTTTTTTCGCCGAATTGATCGAGAATAGTTTCATCGGACATGTTAGCCTGGGCGATAAATTTTGTAGGGGGAAGGAAGTAAGCCTCTTCTTTCCAGTGGACGGCTATCTGGGATTCGGTTACATTGTCGTTTTCGTGGCTCATAATAACTCCTAATTGATTAGTGAAGAAATGAATAACCGCTTCCATCAAAACAAAGACGGAATTTAGTTGATTGTTGGAAAAGGAATAAATTCCTTTTATGACTACCGAAAGAACTGTATTTTAAAAACTGAACGCGCGTTAACTAATGTATCAATCATCGAATAGCGTATTAAGCCAATAACCTTCATCAAAATCCATATGCAGGAATAGAAGTTAATAATTTTTTTTTATTGATTCAAGAAACAATTCATTTAATTAAGCTTTTTTATCAATTTCATCCTTTTTTTTTTGCATTAAACCGAACCAAGTGGGGTTAATTAATTTCGTTTTTACCAAAGCCCATAAAAATAACAGCGAGAATAATCCAAGCACAATTGATATAATGAAATTCCCATGCAAATCCGGTTCCAGCATAAACCGGATAAAAAGAGTAGCCATTACGTAAACAACAATAAATAAATCGGAAAGTTTGTGACCCAGACCAAATTTCATATTTACTCCAAGATATTTGCCTATATTATTAAATAATGTATATCTTTAAACCAATATAATTATTTTTATGCTATATGAGCAAAACTATCAGTCATAGAATATATGATTTTCTGAAAGAGCATCCGCCGTTTTCTTTTTTTGAGAAAAACAAATTGATGTCGATATCTTCCGGTATAAAAGTTCTTTATAGGGAAAAAGGAGATTTCATATTCAAACAAGGCGAAATGCCGGAAGATTACATATACGTTGTAAGAGAGGGCGCAATTGAGTTATACAACGAATATGAAACCGGTAAATTTTTAGTTGATATTTGCGACGAAGGCGACATATTCGGGATTAGAACAATATTTAATAAAGAGCACGCCTATACTTTAACGGCTTATGTTTCGGAAGAATCGCTGCTTTTCAAAATACCGTCCGAACCTCTGATTGCGGCGATGCAGAAAAATATGAACGTGAAAAATTTTTTCATGAACTCCTTTGTTGCCGGCGTACGAAATCCTTATAAATCTCAAATCAAAAACGGAGGATTCACTCCCTGCGCAGATGAATTATTGCTAAACGAAGAGCTCACCGAGATACAGTCGATCGACTTAAAAAAGGAAACAATCACTTGTAAATTGGGGACAACAATAAAGACCGCCGCCAAAGCGATGAGGGAGAATAATATCGGTTCAATTATTATTGTAAATGACAAAATCCATCCCGCGGGAATTGTAACCGACCGGGATTTAAGAAATAAGGTTGTGCCAGGCGATGTGAGTTTAGACGCAAAGATAGAAGATATAATGAGTTCGCCGGTAATAACCATGCCTAATAATGTTACTGTCGCCGATATTCATATAAAAATGATTGAAAACAACATTCATCATATTTGTATTACGGAGGATGGAACTTCAGATTCAAGTATCATCGGTATAGTTTCAGAACATGATATCTTATTAACAAAATCAAATAATCCTTCGGCGATAATTAGAGGAATAAAACGCGCTCAGAGCGGCAAAGATTTGAAAGCGCTCCGCGCCAACGCTCATAATTTAATGAGAAATTATCTGATGCATGGAGTATCGATAGAATATATCACCAGAATAGTGACGGAAATAAACAATTACCTAACTACAAAAGCAATTGAAACAGCCATAATGAAATTAGAAAAAAACAATTATCCGCCGCCGGATGTAAAATGGTGCTGGCTTGCAATAGGAAGCCAAGGAAGAGGGGAGCAATTACTAATGTCCGATCAGGACAATGCTTTGCTTTTCGAGGATGTCGCGGCATCGGAATATAAAAGCGTAAAAATTTATTTTTTGGAATTGGCGAAAATTGTAACCGGGATACTGAATGAATGCGGATTTGAGTATTGTCCCTCGAATATGATGGCAAGCAATCCGCACTGGTGCTTGAGTCTTTCGGAATGGAAAGAGCAATTTAGGAACTGGATTTTCACTCCGGGAGAAAAAGAAGTTATGTATTCAACGATTTTTTTCGATTACAGACCGCTTTTCGGAGAAGCTGAATTGGCAAAAGAATTATCTTCGTCAATTGATGAATACATTTCACAGCAAGAAAGCTTTTTATCTTTTTTAGCAAAAAACGCTCTACAAAATCCTCCGCCGGTCGGGTTTTTCCGTAATTTCATGCTCGAGCACGACGGCGAACATAAAAACGAGTTCGACGTAAAAGCGAGAGCCATTATGCCTCTTGTAGATGCCGCGAGGGTTCTCGCGCTGTCAAATAAATTACAGGGATTTCACAACACTGGAAAACGATTTAGAAAATTAGCGGAAATTGAAAAGCAAAATGCGGAAATTTTTGAGCAAGCGGCAGACGCATTTGAAATTTTCATCCATTTCAGAACTCTGGAGGGGATTAAAAATGAAAATAAAGGCAGATACTTCAAGCCTGAAGATTTGAATAAAATGCAGCGCGTTATGCTTCGGAACAGTTTCAAACCGATTAAAGAAATTCAGAATATTCTGTCGATCAGATTCAATACGGATTTATTTAGATGATCAAATTTTCTCCTCTTTACCGAAAATTATATATATTAAAAGAGAGGATGATATATACTTATCAGTCTTATAATGGAGATAAACACAAACTAATTTCCGACACGGAGTTCACCGTAATCGACGTAGAATCCACCGGACTGAATAGTAAAACCGATAAAATTTTATCGATTGGCGCCGTAAAAATTTTTAATTATGAAATTGATATTTCCAATACTTTTGAAGTTTACATACAGCAGGAATTTAACGATAATTCTTCGGTAAATATTCACGGAATTTTGAAAAACGGAAATCTTGAAAAAAATAGCGAAGCGGAAGCTTTGAAAAAGTTTATTGGCTATACAGGTAATTCAATAATTATTGGACATAATATTAATTTTGACATTTCAATTATTAATACAGCATTACAAAACAATAATTTTGATAAATTAACAAATACTTCCATTGACACGGTAAATATCTATAAAAGGGTAAAGTCAGGCGGCGACAAAACAGATTCAACCGTATCTTTAGACAAGGTATGCGAAGAATTCGGAATACCGTTAAGCGACAGGCACAACGCAGCCGGGGACGCGTATATTACCGCAATACTATTTTTAAAATTATTGAAAAGGCTTGAATACCGAGGGGTTCAAATTTTAAAAGATTTACAAAAAAAGAGTAGAATAATATAAAAAAAGCCGCCTTTCGGCGGCTCAATATTTATTTTGCTTCTGTCGCTCCCGCGGCTCGCGGAATTCTGATATCTTCAACTATCGCTTGCACATCAGCCGGAGGCGGAGCTGTTAATCTGGATACAACAACCGAAATAACTAAGTTGATAACCATAGCTACCGTACCGAATCCTTCAGGAGATATTCCAAACCACCAATCGCTTGAAGGGGGTTTTTGATCAACAAACCAGCCTAATTTAAAGACCGCCATATAGAAAAACATAACAATAATACCAACGCTCATACCCGCAATTGCGCCTTCCCTATTCATTCTCTTATCGAATATACCGAGAATTATTGCAGGGAAGAACGATGCAGCCGCAAGCCCAAATGCAAGGGCAACCGTAGCGGCTACAAATCCGGGCGGATTTATGCCAAAGTACCCCGCAATGGAAACGGCGAATACCGCTCCAATTCTTGCCCACATCAATTCCTGTTTCTCTGTCATATCGGGTCTGAATTGTTTTTTGATAAGATCATGAGATAATGAAGTGGAAATAACCAGAAGCAATCCTGCTGCGGTGGATAGCGCGGCGGCTAACCCTCCGGCTGCAACAAGGGCAATTACCCAGTTTGGAAGTCCGGCAATTTCCGGATTTGCAAGAACCATTATATCGCGGTCAATTTTCAGCTCATTCGTATTTTTGTCCGCGACATATTGAATTATTCCGTCATTATTTTTATCCTCGTATTTAATCAGACCGGTTTCCTCCCAACTTTTAAACCAATTAGGCATTTCCGAATATTTCTGAACGCTTACCGTATGGATCAAATTTGTACGCGCAAAGGCAGCTATAGCCGGCGCGGTAGTATAAAGTATGGCAATAAATACTAATGCCCAGCCGGCGGATTTACGCGCGTCCTCAACCTTAGGAACGGTAAAGAACCGAACTATTACATGCGGTAATCCCGCGGTTCCAACCATTAAAGCAAAGGTGATTGCGAATACGTCAATCATAGATTTTGTTCCGGAAGTATATTCGTGGAAACCTAGATCTCGATGCAGCATATTCAATTTTTCGAGCAGATAAATTCCCGAAGTGCTTTCTTTACTAATAAATCCAATTTGAGGAATTACGTTGCCTGTAAGAGCAATTGAAATAAATATTGCGGGAACCATATATGCAAAAATAAGAACGCAATATTGCGCAACTTGAGTATATGTAATGCCCTTCATTCCACCGAGAACAGCGTAAATAAAAACTATTGCCATACCGATGAATACGCCTGAGTTAATAGGCACTTCGAGAAAACGGGCAAATACAACGCCAACGCCGCGCATCTGTCCGGCTACGTATGTAAGCGAAACTACAATTGCACAGACAACGGCAACCGTTCGAGCAATATTGGAATAATACCGGTCGCCGATAAAATCGGGCACCGTATATTTCCCAAATTTTCTTAGATAAGGGGCTAAGAGCATAGCCAGCAGAACATATCCTCCCGTCCAGCCCATTAAAAATACTCCGCCGTCATAGCCCATAAAGGAAATTAGTCCAGCCATTGAAATAAATGATGCGGCGGACATCCAATCCGCAGCGGTTGCCATTCCGTTTAAAACCGGCGGAACGCCTTGACCTGCTATATAGAATTCTTTTGTAGTTCCGGCTCGGGACCAAAAAGCAATTCCTATATATAAAGCAAATGTGAGTCCTACTAAAATAAATGTCCAGGTTTGTACAGTCATGTTAAACTCCTTGAATTTAGGTTTAATAATATTTTCTATTCATGAACGTCGAATTCTTTGTCGAGCTTATTCATCCACTTTATATAGACAAATATGAGCGCGACAAACACATAAATAGAACCCTGTTGAGCGATCCAAAAACCGAGGGGCGCTCCTCCAAGATGAAAAGAGTTTAACGGTTCGGCAAGGAATATGCCGAATACGTAGGATATCAGGAACCAAATTGAAAGTAGAATAGTAACGTAGCGAATATTCCTCTTCCAGTATTCCCGGCGATTAGATTGAGTCATAGTACCTCCTAAATTAGTGAGTGAGTGAGTGAAAATATATTTTCAATGACTTCTATTTCACGTTAAGGTCTTACTTTCAAATATGTAATTACTAATCACCGAATCAAAAAAAACAATTGAATAAAATCAGTTTATCAAGGTTTCATCAACAGCTAAAATATAAGATTAAGATAGAGATATTTTTTTTAATCTTTTTAGGAGGAATAAAAAGAGTAGGAATTTTATTCGAATGGTTTGAATAAGAGTATTTTCTTTCATTTAGTTATGCAAATGCCAATTTTAGGAATATTCAAAAATTTTCCTGGCATAATAAATAATTATTTTTATTTATGCAAGACAACAGACTCTTTTTTTTCATTTTATTAGCAAAAAAATTTATGTGATATAAGTAATAATGAATAACGGATAAACCAAATTCACTTCCGGTTAATAAAAACCTCGGCTTAACCGAGGCTTTATTTCTTGCAATTTTTGTGGGCCCGCAGGGACTCGAACCCCGGACCCTCTGATTATGAGTCAGATGCTCT
>CAYNUJ010000013.1:4031-30629 GCA_964400095.1 uncultured Melioribacteraceae bacterium | reverse complement strand
TTCTTGGAATTTTCATAGTTTCCTTCGCGCTGCTTACTTACTTCAAAGTTATTAAAAATATCGGATTGAATGTTAATTGGGGATACATTTTCGGACTCTTTTCGGGTTTGCTCGGTGGAGCTTTTAATACGAACGGACCGCCGATAATAGTTTATTTTTATTTACAGGGATTAAACAAAGAGGAACTTAAAGCCTCGATAACCGGATACTTTATTTTTACTTCCTCGTTAATTGTGCTCTCTCATTTAGTTTCCGGCTTAGCCACGACCGAAACTTATATTTCTTTTTTGAAATTCATTCCTATTGTTCTTATCGGCATTGTAACCGGCAATATGGTTTTTAAACGTATTAACAGCGGGATGTTTAATTTCATCATTCTGATTATTCTTTTTGTTTTGGGCGTTTCGCTTTTGTTTAGATAATTTCGGATTTATAGTTTGAGCTTACTTAATTGACAATTTGGGGATAATAATTTTCGTTTTATATTTTTCGCACAATTCATTATGTTTATTTTTCTAAATCTCGATAAATGGAAAATTTCTAATTTATGATCAAAACTAATATTTATTCATATTTTCTGAAACACCCGCATTCGGGGCGAATAGCCTACTTAAGTTACAAGAACAATTAATTAAAATTTATTAAGACGATAGGTGAAGCATGAAAATTAAAAATTATATTGCGGTTCTATTTTTTATTACCGCCGGAATATTTGCCCAGGAGATGTCGCAGACTTTCATTTCCTTGAAAAATACCGGCGTAGAAGAATTCTTGAAAAAACATCCCGAATACGACGGACGGGGCGCTATTATTATGGTGCTGGATACCGGCGTTGACGGCGGAATTGATGGATTGAAAAAAACTTCCACCGGTGAGACTAAGGTAATCGATGTGCAGGATTTCACCGGCGAAGGAGACGTTAAACTTCAGAGAGCGGAAATTGACGATGAAGACGGAAAATACTTTTTTGAAAGCGAAGATGAAAGCATTAAGGTTTTCGGAGCGGATAAATTAGGATTGAAATCCGTTAACGACGAATATTGGATTGGAGTGATTACTGAAAAGTTATGGCTCAATTCCAGCGCTGGAACGACTGATGTGAACGGAAACGGTACGGAGAACGATAAATTTGTTCTTGTAGCTTTCGAGACCAGCAAGGACAGTTCAAATTATTGGGTTGTCTATTTCGATACTAATTCCGACGGAGATCTTTCAGATGAGAAGCCTTTGAGGGATTATAAAGTTAATCAGGATTCTTTTATTATTCCCAACGATTCCGGATTGCCGAATTTTTTATTCGGCATAAATATTTTTCCGGATGAAAAAAGAGTCTCTATTCATTACGACGACGGAGCGCACGGAACTCACTGCGCGGGTATTGCCGCCGGCAACAGCATAGGGGACAGCCTTTTCCACGGTGTGGCTCCGGGCGCTTATGTAATGAGTCTCAAACTCGGAAACAACAATTTCAGCGGCGGAGCGACGGTTTCCGAAAGTATGAAAAAAGCTTATCTGTACGCCGATAAAATTTCCAAAGAAAGAGAAGAACCGTGTATAATTAATATGAGTTTCGGTATAGGCTCGGAGATTGAAGGCAGAGCGGATATGGAAATTTTTCTTGACGAGTTGGTCAAAAACAATCCCTACTTATATATCAGCACCTCCAACGGAAATGAAGGACCGGGAATTTCCACAACAGGGCTGCCGTCGGCGTCGAGTTCGGTTTTCTCCAGCGGGGCGGTTTTAGCGCAGGAAGTAGGAAACGACCTTTACGGCGCGCCGTTAACGAGAGATATTATACTTCACTTCTCATCCCGGGGAGGAGAGGTTTCAAAGCCGGACGTCGTTTCTCCCGGGGCGGCTACTTCCACGGTTCCCAATTGGACAATGGGCGACCGTTTTTGGGGCACTTCGATGGCGTCTCCATATTCAGCCGGCGTAATGAGCCTTCTGCTTAGCGCGATGAAAGCTGAATTTCCCGATGTAAAAATCCCTTCGCTTTTGCTCTACAAAGTTCTGCGAGAAAGCGCTGTGCCAATGGAAGGATATACGCGTCTCGACCAGGGCGGAGGTTTGATTAATGTGATGAATGCTTACGCATTGCTGAAAAAATATATTAAAAGCGGAGAACTTAAAAAATTCGAAACTTACACCGTTAAAGCTTTCGCGCCTAATATGCCCGACGGATTCGCGCCGAATCTTTACATAAGAAACGGTTCTTATCTTACAGGCAATGAAACGTTTACTTTTAGGATTTTCAGAAATAACTTTATTAATAAAAATAAATTTTACAGAATATTTGAATTAAAAAGCGACGCGGAATGGCTGAAGCCGATTCAAAAATCGACTTATATCCGCAATAATCAGCAGGCTATTGTTAACTTTAAAATCGATAGAGAGCTGCTGGATCAGCCGGGGTTATATAATGCGAAAATAACCGCTTTCAGAAAGGGCACAAAAATTCCCGAATTCGATATGATGGCTACCGTGGTTATTCCGCAGGATTTTAACGCGGCAAATGAGTATAGAATGGATTATCATTTTGACAAACTTGAACCGGGAATGCACCGGAGGATATTTCTTAATATTCCCGCCGGAGCGTCGGCTATGAAAGTGGAAATGGAATCTCCGAATAATACTTATTCACAGGCTTGGTATTTTCTTCACGAACCGGACGGGAGAAAACTCGGTATTAATTTCCTGAATTCGGAAAGGGAAGAGAACCGCGTGGAATCTTTTTATTACAATATTGAACCGGGAGTTTACGAACTGGATATTTTCGGTTATTACAGAGCTAAAAATGTTTCCACTTTCGATGTGAAAGTTGAATTCGCCGGAATTGACAGATTGGGCGATAAGGATCTTACTCTTAATGAAAATAACATTGAAGTGATAAATCAGTTTAGTTTCCCGAAGAAATATTCGCTTAGCGGCAAGTTACTGGGGTACGAAAAAGAATACCGTATTGAATTGGAAAATAAGGACACTTACAATATTCCATTCGTTTTGCTGAAAAACGAATCGGAGAAGAGTTTTGAAGTAAAAATAAGCAAGGAAGATTTTAATAAAACCACCGATTTCGCGGTGCAAATTTACGACGAAGACGGCGTATCGATAAGCAAAACGGGATTGAGTTATCAATCGGAAAGCATTTCGGTAAGAAACCATTTCGATAAAGACAGTTTGAATTTGCGCTTGGAACTACGCCCCGCCTTTGCAAACGCGCCGGGCGAAATGATTGTTTATGTTACCGAGCGCGGGTTCTTTAAAAACACAGTCGATTTAAATGTCAGCGCGGGAGGAAGGAATTCTACGGTGTTTTATCCTTCAATAAAGAAAACGTTAAAAGTTGAATTTTCCAAACCGGATGCCAAAATACCTGTCGGAGCAAAGGCGTTCGGTGAAGTTTATTTCAAAAACAAAGATAATACAGAGGTAGAAATACCGCTTTACTTTAAATTTTAAGGGAGAGAAATATGAGCGAAAAAGAAACAGTACAGAACTCTACCGGATTGCCGGAAAACGCTTATTTGGAACTCAAACCGGGTGAAAAATATGTTCCCATTATGCTGCCGGAAAAAACGTTCCCGGAGGTTAATTTATGGTCGGTTCTATGGGGATTATTGATGGCTATACTTTTTTCCGGCGCGGCGGCCTATTTAGGATTAAAAATTGGTCAGGTTTTTGAAGCCGCAATTCCTATCGCGATAATTGCCGTGGGACTTTCAACGGCATTCAAAAGGACATCGGCGCTTGGCGAAAATGTAATTATTCAATCTATCGGAGCTACTTCCGGCGCGGTGGTTGCCGGAGCTATTTTTACAATTCCCGCGTTATTCATCTTGGATCTTCAAGTGGAATTTTTCCAGATGTTTATGGCTTCGCTTCTCGGCGGATTTTTAGGAATACTTTTCTTAATTCCGTTCAGAAAATATTTTGTTTCGGAAATGCACGGTAAATTCCCATTCCCCGAAGCTACCGCCACTACCGAGGTTCTTGTAGCTGGAGAAAAAGGCGGCAATCAGGCTATTGTTCTTGTAGTGAGCGGATTGATCGGTGGATTATACGATTTCGTTGTCGCTACTTTCGGATGGTGGGGAGAAGTATTCTCAACTCGCGTAATTGAAATAGGCGATACAATAGCGAATAAATTTAAAATGGTATTTAAAATTAACGTCGGCGCCGCAGTTATGGGGCTTGGGTATATCGTTGGACTAAAATATGCGGCAATAATAGCGGCGGGTTCGTTTGTCGCTTGGTTTGTAATTATTCCGGTGTTTGCTTATCTCGGCGATGTTATCACAATTCCTATCGGCGCAAATGTTACAATGCTTATACGAGATATGTCCGCCGAGCAGATTTTCGGAAATTACGTGCGTCACATCGGAATCGGCGGAATTGCAATGGCTGGGCTGATCGGGATAATAAAATCGTCCGGCATTATTAAATCCGCCTTTGTGCTGGGTATAAAAGAAATATTTGAAAAGAAATCCGCCGACGGCAATTTAAGAACTCAGAGAGATTTGCCTATGAGCATAATCGCAATAGGATTGGTAGTTGTAGCGATTGTTATTTTTGTGTTCTTTCAATTTGGCGTTGTGCATAATTTTGTTCACGCGATAGTCGGGTTATTAATCGTAATGATTATTTCCTTTCTCTTTACAACTGTTGCCGCTAACGCAATAGCGATAGTGGGAACTAATCCGGTATCGGGAATGACGCTGATGACTTTGATACTCTCGTCAATTATATTAGTCGCCGTGGGTTTATCCGGTCCGGCGGGAATGATTTCCGCGCTTTTGATCGGCGGCGTTGTCTGTACCGCATTGTCTGTTGCCGGCGCGTTTGTAACCGATCTTAAAATTGGTTACTGGCTCGGGTCTTCTCCGTTCAAACAGGAAAAGTGGAAATTTGTCGGCACCGCGGTTTCGGCGGCTACGGTAGCGTGGGTAATTCTTATTCTGAACGAAACATACGGATTTGTCGGCGACGGAGCTTTAGTTGCGCCGCAGGCAAACGCAATGGCGGCGGTTATTAAACCGCTTATGTCCAATCAGCCCGCGCCGTGGCTTATGTATGTTGCCGGTATGCTTATGGCTTTAATCCTAACTATGATCAATGTTCCGGCTCTCGCGTTCGCGCTTGGAATGTATATTCCTCTGGAACTCAATACTCCAATTTTAGTCGGCGGATTGATCGCTCATTTTGTATCTACGCGCAGCAAGGACGATGGCTTGAATAAAGCGCGCAGGGAACGCGGAACGCTTATCGCTTCCGGTTTTATTGCCGGCGGAGCGCTAATGGGCGTTATCAGCGCAATACTCCGCTACTTTAATTTTAATTGGGTTAATTACGAATGGTTCGAATCCCATTCCGCCGAAATTCTCGGATTGATCATGTTCGCTCTTTTATGTTCGTATATGATTTGGGATTCTTTGAGAGCCGAAAAGGAAGAAGAATAGATATAGCGCTTTACCCCGGAACGAATAGATGAAAATTTTTCAGCGCCGCGGTTTCGTTCCGGGGATTTTATTTTTAAGGAGTGTGAAATGAATATCGATGAGATTAGAAAGCAATTCGATTATTTATCTACCGGAAAAATTTATTTTAATCACGCTTCTATCGGTCCGCTTCCGGCTAAAACGGTTCAAGCGGTTGAAAAATATCTTTTCGCCCGAAGCGCGAATGAGATAAATAATTTTATGAATTACCTCGCCGTTGATAAGCGGGCTAAGAAAAAACTGGGAAAAATACTCGGCTGCAGACCGGAGCGTTTGGCTTGGAAAGATAACGTAGGCAACGGTATGAGTCTTTTATCGAGCGGACTCGATTGGAAAACCGGCGACAGGATAATTCTTGCGGACATTGAATTCCCCTCCAATGTTTACCCGTTCTTAAATTTAAAGCGCGAAGGCGTGGAAGTTGATTTCGTTAAATCGGAAGACGGAATTTTAAGTGTTGCGGAATATGAAAAATTAATTACTCCGCGCACAAAACTGATCTCCGTAAGTATGGTGCAATTTTTATCGGGCTATAGAACCGACATCAAGGAGTTAAGCGATTTGTGCAGAAGCCGCGGTATAATTTTATCGGTGGACGCAATTCAAGCCGCGGGAGCCATTCAGATTAAAGCCGAAGAATGGGGCGTGGATTTTATTACCGGCGGAGCTCAAAAATGGCTTCTCGGTATGGAAGGTCTTTCATATATTTATGTTTCCGAAGAACTTCAGGATATGATTAAGCAAAAAGATATCGGCTGGGGTTCGGTTGCAAACGCTTGGGAATTGCTCGATTATGATTTAACGCTCAATCCCACCGCGCAGCGTTATCAGAGCGGAACTCCGAATTCCGCCGGAGTTTTTGCGGCGGACGCTTCTCTCGGTCTGTTTGTTGAAAACGGAATGAAGCAAATTGAAAAGCGCATTCTAAATAATTCGAAATATCTTATCGAAAAATTGAAGTCCCTCGGTTACTCTCCAATTCTCGGCGAAGAGGAAGAAAAGCATATTGCCGGAATTGTTACTTTCAACTCGCAAAATGCGGAACGGATTAAAGAAGAGTTGGGAAAGAAAAAAATTATTGTTGAAGTCCGCGTTGGCAGGGTGCGTATATCTCCGCATTTTTATAATACAAAAGAAGAAATAGACTCAATGATTGAAGCGCTGAGGGAAATAAAATAGGAAGTTCCTTTGCGGATGGATTAATTGACTTGAATTTTTGATTTAAATTATCCTAATTTAGGATGCGAATAATAATAGATGAAAGGAATGCGATATGTTAATGGTTCAAGATGTTGATTTGACGCCTAACCCGCAGGCATTGAAGTTTGTTTTAAACGAAGGACTTTTGAATTACGAGACGAGAAGTTACGAAAACAAAACCGAAGCGGAGGAAGACCCTCTGGCAAAAGGAATTTTTGAAATTGAAGGAGTCGTTTCTGTTTTTTATATGGATAGATTTATCACTATTGAAAAAGAGCCGTCGGTTTCATGGGGACAAATACAGCGTCCTTTTGTGGAATTCATTAAAAATTTCGACGTGAAGCTGATACCTAAGGAAGATGTTTCCGTCAGCGAAGGCGAGCAGACTGAAATGCTGAAAAAGATCAATCAAATTTTAGACAGCAGAGTTCGTCCAGCTTTAGCCGGCGACGGCGGCGGACTTCAAGTAATCGGATTGGAGGGGAAAACGCTTCGTATTCGTTATCAGGGAGCGTGCGGAAGCTGCCCGACTTCCATTCAAGGAACGCTGGTGGCAATCGAAAGTCTGCTTAAAAGGGAATTAGATCCTACGCTTTCGGTAGTATCCGAATAAAAGTTCGTTAAACAATCATTCTGATCTCGACGACAAAGTCGAGAGAATAATCTCAATGTTACTCAAAATCGAGATATTTCGTCCCGCAAAGCGGGACTCAATATGACAAATTGAAGTTTCGCAAATGATTCTATTAGAGTTTCATCTGTATGAATATGATAATTTACTTTTGCAAGCGTTCGCTGAAAATTCCATTCGAGTTGAAGGCGGTTGTTTTCTTCTTCTTTTAATCTTTTAAATTCTTTGATAAGAAATACTTTGAACTCAGGAGAAATCCACATACCAAATTCAAAGGCAATATCGGCATGTGCATAAGTGCCGCCATATCTTCCGGCTTTTGCTTGAAGTCCGATTGCGTTGGTTCTTTCCACCCATTCTTTAACACTGATTTTATAACTGTTCAATCCTGCCTGACTTCTAATTATGGCGAATTCGCCATAATTAAAATTCGGATTGTTAACAGATTCCCAAAGACCAAGGTATTCAATAGTCCATCTGTTTCTAAACCAATTTTTAACAACATCTTTTGGCTCAGTAGGAATTTTTATTTTCTCTCAATCGTTAATTTGCCGGATTAATTCGAAAAGTTTATCTCCTCCTGTTTCTCGGCGAGTATATCCGCCAATTCTTCTTCGTAGAAAAATTCCTCTTCTCCGAATGCCGGGCGAAGTTCTTCCAGCCAAGTGGCGTTTTCATCGTATTGAGCGAAGAACGGTTTTTTAATCCACTCGGGATTTCGGGCTTGAATGAAATTTAACACGAAACTTTTCTCGCCGTTGATTTCGGAGATACCTTCTATTACCACTTTACCCGGAGTAGCGGACATTGACGGACCGCGCACGGTTCTCGCTAAGCCCGATAAAGAACTATACGCGTCGCGGAATATGTTCAGCGCGTCTGTGAGGGTTACTGCAAAATAGTCATGCGCTCCGGTATCCCTTTCAACAAACATATAATATGGAACGCAGCCGAGTTTTACCTGCTCTTTCCACATTCTCGACCAAATATCCGCGTCGTCGTTAATATGCCTTAACAACGGAGATTGAGTTCTTATTTCGGCCCCTGTGTTTCTAATTCTTTTAATTGCTTCTTTCACAACTTCGGTAGAAAGCTCAACCCAATGATTAAAATGCGCCATCACCGAAACGTGCTTGCCCGCATTCACTAATTTTTCGAATAATCTTAATATTTCGTCGGTGTCCTTGTCGGTAACAAATCGATAAGGCCAGTAAGATAACGATTTGGTCCCGATTCTAATATTATGGATATGATCGAACTCAGGTTCCAGAAACGGTTCAAGATATATTTTTAATTTATCGGCGCTCATTATCATCGGATCGCCTCCGGTGAATAGTATGTCCGTTATGTTTTGGTTGCGGCGAATATATTCTTGAAAGCGATTTGATTCGTCGGTGGAGAATTTTATATCCGTCTGACCGATAAATTGCGCCCAGCGAAAACAAAATGTGCAATACGCGTGACAAGTTTGTCCGCTTGAAGGAAACACGAGTACCGTTTCGCTGTATTTATGCTGAATGCCTCGAACAGGCATATCGTCCATGAACGGAACATTTGCCGTTAATTGACCCGCGGGATGCGGGTTCAGGTTAAATCTTATATCATTTATTCCCTGACGCAGCTCGTCCATGGACGCGCCCTTCTTCAAAAGAGCCGATATCATTTCGAAGTCGTCTTTGGAGAGTATGTCATTAAACGGAAATGTGAGTCTGAACATCGGATCGTCCGGTACATTGCTCCAGTCTATCAATTCGTCCACAATATAATTATTGGTTCGGAAGGGAATAATATGTGCGGCGGCTTTAATTGAAAATCTTTCTTCCTCGCTAAGTATGTGTAACTGAGGCAGCCGCTCTATTTCTTTTAACCCGTAAAATTTCATCCTTTTCTTTTCGATCATAGCGAACCTCCGTTAATTGAGTAGATAAGTAATAAATTCTAAAAGAGCGAGAGATAGTATTTGGTCTAGCTCTTTCATAAAGCCGGCTTTAATTCCACGCGTAATATTTGATAAAAATTGAATTGCCGGCTCGAAAACAATAATTAACAACAAGCAGAAATTGAACCGAAGCCCGATTATTCCCAGATACCGGGCTTTATAAATGGCGAATTACATAATATTTGTAACAATATACCAAAAAAAACAGGTATAAGTCAAATTGAAAGGGAAGTTTTTCCCAAAAATCTAAGGATTGTTTATTTTATCTGCGTAACTTTATTTACGTCGTCTAATTTGACAAATCTTTCGTTAAACTTATAGGATCCGTTTTCCGTTTTAACTGTTTTAACAACTTTTACGTTTACAAAAGCCGCTTTTGCTTTAGCTTTCGACTTATCAGCGAATGTCTGTTTCTTAGCCATGTTATCTCCGTTTAATTTTAGCCTCGAAATGTACGGAATTTCAGATAAAAATTAAATATATTTTTGAAAATAAATTTGAGTCGAATAATTAATATTATTCAATTGAATAATGCGATTATAAGCTCTTACGGATAATTAAAGGAACTTTTGGGAACAAATCAGTTATAAAGCGTCTATTAATTGAACAAATGTAAAATTGAAAGCATGTTGATTTTTTGATTTTAGAGCGCCTTTCTTTACATTTAGAGTTCCGAAAAAAATGGAGATAATGAATGCTAAACGGATTACTGAAGAAAGTTTTCGGTGATAGAAATGCGAAGGCTTTGAAAGATCTATGGCCGATTGTAGAAGAAATTAACGAAGAATACGATAAGATAAAAGATTTATCGGAAGACGAACTGCGAGCCAAAACTCAAGAGTTCAAAGAAAAGATTAATAACGAGACCGAAGATTTAAGAAAGCAAATTGAAGAATTAAAAGAACGGCTGCAGTCCAGCGACGAGGAAGAAGATGTTGAAATACTTCACGACGATATGGACGAACTGGAAAATGAATTACACGAAAGGTACGAGGAAATTCTGGACGAACTTCTGCCGGAGGCTTTTGCGGTAATAAAGGCTACCTGCGTTAAATTGCTGGGCAAAACCTGGGAAGCCGCCGGAAATAAGATTACATGGGATATGGTTCCGTACGATGTTCAACTTCTCGGCGGCATTGTGCTTCACAGAGGTAAAATAGCCGAAATGGCAACCGGAGAAGGAAAAACTTTAGTGGCTACATTGCCGGTTTATTTAAATGCTTTAACCGGAAGAGGCGTTCATTTGGTAACGGTTAACGATTATCTCGCTAAGCGCGATTCACAATGGATGGGCGAAGTATTTAAATTTCACGGTTTGACTATAGGCGTGATTCTTTCCGACATGGACAGCGATCAGAGAAAAAATGCATATCAATGCGATATTACTTACGGAACTAACAACGAATTCGGATTCGATTATCTCCGCGATAATATGTCTATCAGCGAGGAATACATTGTTCAGAGAGGGCATAATTACGCCATTGTAGATGAAGTGGATTCGGTGCTTATAGACGAAGCGAGAACGCCGCTTATTATTTCCGGGCCGGTTGAAACTTCCGACCAAAAATTTAACGAAATGAAACCGAAGGTTGAGCGTCTTTTCAGAAAGCAAGCCTCTTTTGTAGCAAAAATTGTTCAGGAAGCCGAAGATCTGCTGAAAACCGGCGACCCGAAAGATAGAGATTACGCCGGAATATTATTGCTCCGCGCATTCCGCGGGTTCCCAAAAAACAAAAGATTGATGAAACTCTTTTCCGAAGCTGAATACAAAAAATTAATGCAGACTACCGAGTTGGAATTCTTAAGGGAAAGCGAAAAACGGATGCCGGAAATTGACGAAGAACTTTACTACGCAATTGATGAGCGGAATAATACTATCAATCTTACCGACAAAGGCAGGGAAGAATTGGCGGTCGGTTCCGCCGAAGGGAAAGAGTTTTTCGTGCTGCCGGATTTGGGAACGGAAATAAGTTTAATTGAAAATGACGAGAGTTTATCCCACGAAGAAAAATTAAAAAAGAAAGACGAACTTTATCAGGTTTACAGCGAGCGCAGCGACAGCATCCACACTATAAATCAGCTTCTAAAAGCATATACGCTTTTTGAAAAAGACGACGAATACGTTGTGACGGAAGATGGAAAGATTGCGATTGTGGATGAATTTACAGGACGTATTCTTGCCGGAAGACGCTATTCCGACGGTCTGCATCAGGCAATTGAAGCAAAGGAAAATGTTAAAGTTCAGCGCGACACCCAAACTCTTGCGACAATTACACTTCAAAATTATTTCAGATTATATAATAAACTTGCCGGAATGACGGGAACTGCGGAAACTGAAGAAGGCGAATTTTTTGAGATTTATAAACTTGAAGTTGTTGTGGTTCCAACAAATAAACCGATAGCCCGCGAAGATTTAGACGACGCTATTTATAAAACCAAAAGAGAAAAATATAACGCGATAATTGAGAAAATTAAAGAATTGAGAGAAGCTAAACGCCCGGTTTTAGTCGGTACTACCAGCGTGGAAGTTTCGGAAACTTTAAGCCGTATGCTCAAAAGACAGGGCGTGTCGCATAACGTACTTAACGCTAAGCATCATCAACGGGAGGCTGAAATTGTCGCTTATGCGGGTCAGCCCGGAGCTATAACCATTGCCACCAACATGGCCGGACGCGGGACGGATATTAAATTAGGCGCCGGAGTTGTGGAACGCGGCGGTCTCTATATTTTGGGAACCGAAAGACACGAATCGAGAAGAATTGACCGGCAGCTCCGCGGTAGAGCCGGAAGACAGGGAGATCCCGGAACGACAAAGTTCTTCATTTCCCTCGAAGACGATTTGATGCGTATTTTCGGAAGCGACCGCGTTACAAGCATTATGAGCCGGATGGGCATGGAAGAAGGCGAAGCTATTGAACATTCCATGATTACAAAGTCAGTTGAACGAGCTCAGAAAAAAGTTGAAGAGAATAATTTCGCCATTAGAAAACGTCTGCTTGAATACGATGACGTTATGAATTCGCAGCGCGAAGTGATTTATACAAGACGCCGCCGCGCGCTTGAAGGCGAGAGACTCAAAAGCGAAATTTTCGATCTCCTCGACGAATATATTGAAGAATTAGTTGACGAATATTACGATCATACACAAGTCGAAGCGCTGCATAACGATTTGCTCCAGCATCTGCTTGTAGATTTTAAGATTCCGCCCGAAGAATTTGAAAGTCTCGGTAAAGACGGGCTTAAAGATAAAATTATGGAAGCGGCTAAATATTTCTACGAAAGAAAAGAAGAAATGCTCGGTTCCGAATTGATGGCACGCTTGGAAAGATATGCCGTTCTGAGCGTTATTGATGAAAAGTGGAAAGACCATCTGAGAGAAATGGACGATTTGAAAGAAGGTATCGGTCTGCGAGCCTACGGACAGAAAGATCCGCTTGTTGAATATAAAAAAGAAGCGTTTAATATTTTCCTCGATCTGCTTGGAATGATAAGAGACGAGGTTATTTCTTTCTGTTTCAAATTTTTCCCCCAAGCTCCGGAGGATGTGAAAGAACAGAAAAGAAAGCGTCCTGCACGAATGAGAACCATAAAAAGCAGCGTCACAAATATGGGTATTCAATCGGCAAGCGGCGATCAGGCGGCGCAGAGAGGAAAGCAGCAACCGATTAAAGTTGAAGTGAAAGTCGGAAGGAACGATCCTTGCCCCTGCGGCAGCGGTAAAAAGTATAAACACTGTCACGGTAAAAATCAATAAGGTTGCATTATGAAAAAAATAGAAGCTATTATCAGACCTTTTAAACTCGACGAAGTTAAAGAAGCATTGTTGGAAGAAGGTATCAAAGGTCTTACGATAACGGAAGTCCGCGGTTACGGGCGCCAAAAAGGACATAAGGAAACTTATCGCGGCAGCGAGTATCAGATTGAGTTTGTACCTAAGATTAAAATTGAAGTTGTGCTTGAGGATTCTCTGCTTGAAAAAGCGGTCGAAATTATACTCGAAACGGCTAATACCGGACAGGTTGGCGACGGAAAAGTTTTTATTTCCGGGATTGAGGACGCTATCCGCATCCGGACAAAAGAGTCCGGTCCGAGCGCCTTATAATTTAAGGGCGTAATTTATTGACTCAATAAATTGAATAACTTTTTTTATTTTTGCTTCAAAAAATGGCAATTAATTTGAAAATCAAATTTAACCTAAAAATCATTCTTCCGGCTATTTTAGTTTTTGCGTCTTCCTTTAGTCTTTCTTCGTGTGGAATATGGGGAGATTTCACGACCTATTTCAATACCTACTACAATGCTTCGTTGCTATTCGAAGACGCGATGACGGAAATAGTTAAACTACGCAAAGACCTGTTTGAATTCAAAGAAGTCAAGATCAATTCCAAAATCTCTAAAAATCTGGAAAAAGTTATTGAAAAAACTTCGAGCATTATGCAGTTTCACGCAGAATCATCCTATTTCGAAGAAGCTTTGTTCATGACGGGAAAATCTTTTTATTGGAAACAGGAATACTCCAAATCGCTGAGAAAATTTCAGGAATTAGCGACTATTAAAGGATCCGATTTAGCATTAGAGAATAGGATGTGGATAGGTAAAGCGGAACTGCAATTGAGGAACTTTGACGACGGGTACGCGGTTTTGGAAACCGTGAAAAATGAAGCCGAGAAATCCGAAGAAGAAGATATTGCCGACGAGGCGCTGATAACAATGATAAGATTTAAGCTTTACCGCGACGCTTATGCCGACGCGATAAGTTTAATTGAAGAACTCCTCAAAATTTCGTCTTCAGATGAATTGAACGCTGAAATCAGTTATCAATTGGGAAGAATTTATTTGAAAATGGGAGATAACAAAAATGCCCTGGCTGCGTTTGAGCGGGTTCAAACTTTTGATCCGACATTTGATATTGAATTCAACAGTTTTCTTGAGATTGCCAAACTAAAAAAAGAATTGGGAAGCGTAGAGGAAAGTTTGATTTTATTACAAGAACTTTCCAACAACGATAAATATGAGGAACTTTGGGATAAAGTGGATTTGGAAATCGCGAACGTATTGTTCGATCAAGGCGAATATAGCGACGCTCTTTCAATTTACATTGAAATTGATTCGACATATTCCAGAACCAAAAGTGCAGGTATTGCGGCTTTCAAAGCGGGAGAAATTTTATCCGATTATTATTACGATTATGACAGCGCGATGGTTTATTTTAATAAAACGCTTTCCGCTGATTCTCCCGCAGAATTTAAAATTGAAGCGAGGAAGAAAAATAAAGTTATTAATAATTATCTTTCCATGAATGAGAAACTTAAAGGAGAATACAAGCAGCTTTCATATATTTTGGACCCCGATGTGTTCGAGAGGGATTCGCTGATTTATGAAGACTACCGAATTCAAGATTCCATAAAAAAAGCGCAGGCAAAATTAAAACGCGGCGGTTCCAGAAAAAACAGGAATTATAATCCCAGAGGGAACACTGCCCGTAAAGAAAAAGTTGTATTGAAACCGAAGCGTCCCACTATTTCAGCCGATTCTCTTCGCACCCTTATTTCCGATAAGGAATTTGATATGGGAAATCTTTTTTTCGGGGAATTAAATGTACCCGATTCCGCGTTCTATTATTACAATAGTTCCATTCAAAAAAATCCCCAAACTCTTAATAAGCCGAAAATACTTTTCGCCATGGGCAATTATTATCTTACCGTGAAAGATTCTCTAAAAGCGGATAGTTTATTCAACTATATCTACGAAAATTATAAATACGATTTGATAGTGAACGAAGCAGCCAAAAAAGTAGGCAAGCCTTTAATTGATTTTGAATCCGACCCGGGCGAACCTTTGTACGTTCAGGCTGAGGAGAAATATCTGAACTCCGAATTCGACAGCGCGGTAACCGGGTTCCTGCAAATTCCGGGGAAATATCCCAACAGCCGTTTTGCGCCTCAGGCATACTACACGGCGGGATTTATACTTGAGAACGATTTAAGCCGTCCCGATTCCGCGGCTTCCCTTTACGATTCGCTCGTAATAAAATACAGAAATACAGATTATTCCAAAGCGGTGCGTAAAAAACTCTCGTTTTTTAAAGCGATTTTAAAACATAAAATGGATTCGATAAAGAAAATTCAAGATTCGATTAGAATTGCCAATCTGCCTCCGGACAGCGCGGAAGTTAAGGACACTTCCAAAACAAAATCCCTGCAGGATATTTTAAAAGAACAAGATGAAAAAGTTAAAAAAAACAAGCAGGACGACGACGACGAGCGGCATCCGCTTTCTTTTTTGGATAGAAAAACATATTATTTGAAAAAAAATCTGACAAATTCTATAGTTTAATAGACCGGATAAATATTATGACTCGCCGAAGGTTTATCGAAATAATTGAGGAAGGGGAGGGACTGAAAGTTGAATTTAAAAGGAAATTCACTACTCACGAAAAGATTGCCAAGGAAATTATCGCTTTAGCCAATACGCGCGGCGGAGTAATTTTAGTAGGAGTGGACGACGACGGTTCAATTTGCGGTGTGAGGAGCGAGAAAGAAGAAACCGAACTTTTTAAGCAGGCGGCGCGCGATTACTGCATACCCGAAGTAAATTTTACAGCCGAATATTTTGAGATTGACGGAAATGAAGTTGTCGTTTTCTCAATACCCGAATCCCCTTTAAGACCGCACCGCATCCAAGACTACCTTCCCGAATTAGACATTAATTCCGCTCATGTTTACATCCGCGTAAACGATAAAAGCGTTTTCGCGAGTAAAGAAATGATTAAAATTATGCAGGCGAATGTAAAGGGAAAGCCGCTGGAAAATTATACGGTAGGCAAGGATGAAAAAATCACGTTTAATTATTTGGACGAGCATGAGCGAATAACCGTAAAGGAATTAAAAGAAGCGGCAAATATATCCGCGCGCCGGGCGTCCCGAACTCTAATTAAACTTGTGCGCGCGAATCTGCTGTTTATTCATTCAAAAGAGAACGGCGAGGATTATTTTACTTATTCAGGGCAGTAATAATCGGTAGAAGCCGATTATTCAATGCAGTGCAAATGTTTGGCGTTCACAAAATTTTCCCGCGAAGCGATTCGATTATCTTTTCTGTCCGCCGTAAATTTTTCTCATCTCAAATATTGTAATTCCGTACGCGACCGCGACGTTTAACGATTGCTTTATTCCGTATTGCGGTATTTCGATTGAATAATCGCACAGATCAATCAAATCCTGACTCACGCCGGTTATTTCGTTGCCGACAATTAAGCAGATGGGAAAATCATCCGGCGGAACGTTGTAATGCGGAAAGCTTTTGTTTGTCTGCTCCAACGCGACAATTTTAAAGCCTTGCTTTTTTAATTTAAGAATCAATTCCGCGGGGTCGTCGGCGTGTTCCCAACCCACGCTTTCGTGCGCGCCGAGAGCCGTTTTAAGCACTTCTTTTTGCGGCGGATAAGGCGTATAGCCGCATAGATAGAGTTTTTCAATCATCGCGCCGTCGGAAGTTCTGAATATCGAACCGACGTTATACGCGCTGCGGATGCTGTTTAATACTACAACTACGGGAAGTTTCTCTACCGAGTCAAGAGTATCAAGAGAACTGCGGTTCTTCGATATTTCGTCGTGGGTTAGTTTTTTCATTTTTACCGTCTAATATAAAATTTAAATTTTTCACGTTTCTTTTAATTCAAACGTCAAATATTTCTTAAAATAAAGCGTAAAAATATCTTAAAAGAGCGGATAATAAAAACGAAAATATTTTATCTTCGTGACCTTTGTTGTTAAACAAGAGTTCTTTTCTTAACCGCAGAGGCGCGAAGACGCGGAGAAACAGCGAACACAGATGACACAGATTGAACGGATTTACGCGGATGGGGAAAATGAGAAATTAAAAATTAAGAATGAAGAATTAAGCCGGGCGGAAGTTCGGCTTTTTTTGATTTGGATGGAACAAGAGGGGCGGTTAAATTTGGATGAATGGATGAATGGATGAATGGATGAATGGATGAATGGATGAATGGATGAATGGAGTTTTTGTCATCTACGCTCCCAACGAAGAAAGAGACGTCATCGCGAGCGGAATGAAATGGAGCGACGCGATCTGTTGCATTATTTGCCGAAACAAAAATTTTACAATTGTATGACAGATTGCCGTCCAGCAGTAGCGGGGCACACTGTCGTCTCTTCATTCGTCCTCGTAATGACGCCAATCAGTGGATTAAAGAACGATTTTAGAGATGACCGCTCAATCATACGCACCGAGTCCTTAGGACATCCATACAAGAATCTTTAATACTGTGTCCGGTATTATTTTCGAACAACAGAAAGAAATAGTTAGATAATTTAACTATGCATTCAACCCCCCTTACAAATTTGTACGATATCTTTGTTTTACGTTTTCCCCCCTTCGTGAAGGGGAGAATAAAAAAGGGGTTGCTTTTAGTTATCGAAATCTTAAAAAAACTCTAACAATAACCGGAAAGTTAGAAATGAAGAATGAAATATTAAGCCCGTTGAAAGTAATGATTTTGGGATGGTTAGATGGTTAGATGGTTGGATGATTGCATGATTGTTCGCTAATGGAGTCTCGGTCATCTACACTCCCAACAAAGGGAAAAGTCCGTCATAGTCTATCCCAAAAAGAAAAAAGCCCGTCATTGCGAATCCGGCGGATGCCGGGTGAAGCAATCTGTTTCATTATTCATCACACTTAGAATTGTACAATTGTATGAATGATTTATTCCATCTGTCTTCGACGAACGGAGTGAGGAGAAATCTTCAACGCTTCGGATGTTCTCAAGATTCCTCACACTCGCTCTCGCTCGGTTCGGAATGACAAATAAGTCCTTTGTCAGATGAACAAAGTGAGGAAGAATCTTTTCCTTTTTAGAATAATTTGAGATAGACAAGACATATACCCCTATACCTCTATACCTCTAAGTCGGGATAAACTTTTTCTTCCTAAGCAAAGACTCTGTGCCTGTTAATATTGTAAAAGCCGTACTATAATTTAGCTGCGATCACAAGAATTTTTTTGCATGTCTCAATCATTCCGCCGGATTCGGAGAGGGCTTCCAAAAGAACGATATACATTCCGACTCGCAGAGTTCTGCCGCTGTCGGCTTGTCCGTTGAAAATAATTTCTCCCTGCGAACCGCTCGGTTTGTGGTCCGCGAGAGTGCGGACTAATCTTCCGTGGTCGTCGAAAATTCTGAGCCGGATTTGCGCAGTGTTCTTTATTAATGAATATGTAATAATTGTAAAATCCTCGAAGCCGTCGCCGTCGGGTGAAAAGGGATTAACGGAAAAATCTAATTTCGAAGCGATGTTTACTCTTTTGGTATAAATGGAATTTACCGCAAGAGGCGTTCCGCCCGCAGGAGAAACGCTTCCGCTCCAGTTATCTTTATCGTTGGAATTAATCGCCGGATTTATTCTTTCCAGAGATACGCCCTTTGTAACCGGAATATAACCGCTATGCCATGAGGGAGAGTAAATTAACGAATCAATCGTGTTCCCGAAAAAATCTATCAAGCGAAGTTTACCGCCGGAATTGGAGAGGGATAAATCTTCGACGCTGACAAAGTATTTTTTATCGCTTAAACGGAAATCTCCGATTACGGATGAATCCGATGAAATTAGAAAAAATTCACCGGGAGCGATTGTTTTATTAATTGAAACGGCTTCTATGTCGATGGAATCATTTTTAACTAAAGTCCAGCCTGCGGGATTTATGTTTGTATTTCCTCTGTTAAATAATTCGATGTATTCGCTCCCCTCTGCTTTGGGGTCGTACATAATTTCGTTTATTACGCAGTCGCCTGTGGAATACGAATTCAAAGAATCTACTGAATTGGGCGAAGCGAGCGTATTGCCGGAAGGGGAGACCGATGGATACCAATTCATCGGATCGCAGCTTTCGCCGCGCGGATCGATTCTTTCAATTGAACGCCGGTCTTCGATTAAAAAAGATTTGTCGTAAACCATGCTGTCAAGCGCCGCGCCTCTAAAATCCTTTAAAATTAATCCGTCGCCGTCCGAACTCAGCGAACCAAATTTAACGATAAAGAGAGGAACGTTCGAATCAATATTCAAACTATCCGCGGCAATAACGGCAAATCCTTTCGGCGGAAGCAAAACTTTTTTCCGTGTGATTAGCTTTGTACGCGGCGAAGGAATTAAATCGGTTATTGTGCAATTTTTTAAGTTCAAATAATTCGGCGAGTTGTTGAATAATTCTATCCATTCCGGATTTCCCGTTTTTGGAGAGATCATCAATTCGTTAATTATCATCATGCCGTTTGTATAACCCGCGTATAATTTCCCGCTGAAATAATTATTGAAAGGATCTTCGTCGTCGGCATTGATTTTTATACTTATTTCCACCGAATCGTCAATTTCTATTTTCTTGTTCGTCTTAATCTTTATCGAATCATAATCGGCAACAGGAGGACACTTAAGGGAGTCCCATAAATTGTAATCGGAACCATTGCTATAACTTATGATAATCGATGATTCTCCGAGGGTTTCGTACCCGTTATTCAATAAAGTAATCGATGCGGAAATTAAATCTCCCGCGGCGGGGAATTTCGGCAGACAATTGATTCCCGTTATTACCGCGTCGGTGCTTTTGCGGGCAATGCTATTAATTCTACCCGGCGTGCTTTGCTCGATATCGGCGGATAACCCCCAGTTCCCGGGCGATAAACCGCTTTGACGCGCGTCGATTTTTTCAAATGAATATCCCCGCGTAATGTTCCAACGGTTATCGTAGAAAACTGAATCGATAGTCAATCCGTTCGCGTCCCTTAAAACCAATCCGTCGGCGTCATTGTTCAGATTTGCGAACGAAACGAAAATAATTTTTGACAAAATCTGCTTGTGGAAATTATATATTGCCGAATCTTTTGCGATCACTAAATATTCCATCGGCGGAAGTTTATAAGAACCGGAGGAAAGAATGATTTCCTTTGGATTGCTTATAACGTCGGAAATTGTCCAGTTGTAAATGTCGATTGTATCCGCGCTTATATTAAAAAGTTCTAACCATTCTGGTTCGCCCGCGGCGGGGTATAGCATAAATTCATTAATCGCGATTTTATCCGGAGAATAAGAAGGCGCGAACGAGTAAAATATTTTATTATCGGATGTGTCCTGATCGGCATCGCATAAGGCGGTGACTATCAAATTCTTAGCCGATTTAATGTTTGTGAATAATTTATGAACCGTTATTGAGTTAGAATCACCCGGCTCGAGGAACTGTTCGTCCGATAAAAATAATTGAATTTCGGGAAGCGAATCCGAATTTGTATCTTCCTCAATGAGCAGACGGTAACTTAAACTTCTCTTTCCTTTGTTGATTGTTGTTTCAATAATATCAACGTTGTCGCCTGCGAATAGAATTCCGGGCGCAGTTTTAACCGATTTAATTGCCGCGTTGTAATCTTTAATTGAAAGGGAATTGATTTTCAGCGGAGTCGCGTTCAGCGGGTCCAAACTGAAACCCCAATTTAGTGAATCTCCGGATGGATTTTCGGTATCTACGCGCTCGAGCGATTTTCCCGCGCGGCTCCATGAGCCTTTGTATTTAACAGAGTCGATTGTTCTGCCGAGAGAATCGAGTAAAATTACAATGTCTCCGTTATTGTTCAGTAAAGGAAAGGCGGAGATAATAATTTTGCCGTTCAAGCTGTAAAGCGAATCGGGCAGGCGTTCTTTGGAAATCAATAAATATTCGCCGGGAAGGATAGCGATTCCGCTTGTATCTATTGAAATTGTATCTTTCCTGTCGGAAAGTTTGAACTTTGTCAGATTGATTGATTTATCGCTCCGGTCGAAAAGCTCAATCCACTCCGGCTCCGGTTTTTCCGGCGCGAACATTATTTCGTTTATTACGATGTCGTTCCGGTCGGCGGCGAATTCGACAATGTTTACATTCTTGTAAGATAAGTTGTTATCGGAAAATTCATCCGGCGGAAAAACTACTACGAATATTAATCTATCTCTGCCAACCGGCAGATTGCTGAGTTCAGCGCTAATTTCCGCACTGTCGGCGGGAAGCAGCGAAGCTATCGGTTCGTCGTAAATTAATTCATTTTTATCCGCGAGACTATCCTCGTTGGAATCGTAATAAATTTGAAGCGAAGCGCCTTGCGCGGAATAGGTTCCGTCGTTTCGAATGACAACTTTTAAATTTGCCGGAACGCCGAAAGGGAAATATTTTTCTTCGGGGTAAACAGAGATCAAATTTAAATCGTATTTCCGCGGGGAGACGGAATTATAATAGCCCGGCGTAGCTCCTTCCGCGGCTCTTGAAATTTTCCAATTCGCCGAATCGGCTCCGGTTGAAGTGTAATTTACTTTTTCCAATGATTTGCCGCCGGTGTTTCCCCAATTGTTGACGTACTTGACGCTGTCAATCTCCCGATGCAATGAATCGGTCAGAGCAAGTTCGTCTCCGGAGTTATTTAGACTCGGAAGATTTAGGAGAAATTGATCAAAAGGTTTCGAATAAAATCCGTTCAGTGAATCGTCTGCTATTATTAAGTATTGTTGGGGTTGAACGGCGAGCGAATTGCTCGAAATTGTGATATGAGAAGTTTTATCTTTTAGTTCCCATCCTTCAATATTTATTGTTTTATCGGTTACGTTAAAAAGCTCAATCCATTCAGGTTCGGGTTTATCGGGAGCGCACATTATTTCGGTAATAATAATATCGTTACGATTTGCCGCAAACTCGACAATATTAGTTACAGCCGATAATGAATTATTATCCAAAAATTCATCTTCCGGAAAACTTACAAAAGCAATAAAATATCCTACGCCAAGCGGGATGTCGGTCAACGAAATTTTGATGTCTGTCTTTTCTCCCGGATTCAAAGGCGCAACCGATTCTTCGTAAACCAATTCCGTTTCCTTAAATAAACTGTCGTTGTCAGCGTCGTAGTATATTTGCAGCGAAACGTTTAGCGCCGGATTATTCCCAATATTATTGATACTGCAGTCTGCCTTTACGGGATTCCCGAGTTGGAAATATTTATTCTCGAAAGTAAATTCCGTTAAACTTAAATCAAATTTGTGCGGCGAAACGGAGTTATAATAGCCCGGCGTGGCTCCTTCCGCGGCTCTTGAAATTTTCCAATTCGCCGAATCTGTTCCCGAAGAATTAAATGTAACTTTTTCAAGCGATTTACCAACAACCCCGCCCCATTCGTTCGAATAATTAATGCTGTCGATTGCCAATCCCAGCGAATCAATAAGCACGATTTCATCTCCGCCGTTGTTAAGACTGGGTATATTTTTGATAAACAGATCGAAGGAATTCGAATAAAAATTGTTCAGAGAATCGTCCGAGATTATTAAATATTCTTCGGGATTTATAATCAGCGTATCATTCGTAATTGTAACACGCGAAGTCCGGTCGTGCAGTTTCCATCCTTTTAGATTAACCGGTTTATCGGTTGTGTTGAAGAGTTCAATCCATTCCGGTTCGTCCCCTTCGGGGAGGTACATAAACTCATTTATTACTATATCTCCGGCAGAATTCGGCGCCGGATGTATATAAAATTGGATTATAGCCGTGTCGTTCAATGAGTTCATATCCGTTGATGAGACTACTGCGGTTATTAACTGCCGACTTCCCGGAGTGTCCGAAGTGTAAATAAAGTCCGCCGTTAATGAATCGCCGGGTAAAAGAGTATTGAGATCAATTTGATCGATGGGCTGTCCGTCGGCGGTCGAATCGAGATCGGCATCCTCGAAAATTAATAAATTTGAATTATCGACAGAGTTAAGACCGATATTTTTAATTGTAGCTCTAAAAATTATCTGATCGTTTATGACGGGATTTTCAGAAATTAGATTTATTTGTGAAATAGTTAGATCATAATTCAGCGGTGTGAGAGAATTTTTATTCCCGGGCGTTCCATTGATAATTGAAGAATTCCCCCAATTTGCCGGGCTGTTGTCAGAATTCAGGATAATTTTTTCGTCTGATATTCCCGCGGCATTATCGGCAGTATAAGTTACCGAATCGATAACGGTCTCGACGGAATCGAGCAGGTAAATAGTCCGGTCGGATGAATTGGACATTCCCGAACTGCCGAAAGCTCTATTGTCGATTTTAAGAATGACCGCATCAACCGGGATTATTCCAGAGTAAATACCCGCGGATAAATCGTAATCTCCTTCAAAAATTACTCCGAATGATTTTGGCGGAAGAATTTCATTTCCGAAAAGGGAATCAATATTGTCAATATTGGAAGAGCCGTATCTTATTTTCATTTTTCCGATCGGGAAAGAATCGGTTTCCGATAAGTTGTAAATTTCGATGAATTCGGAATTGGAAGCCGACGGGCGAAACATTATTTCGGTTAATGTTATTTGATTCCCCTGCTGAGCAAAAGCCAGCTGAAAATATCCCCCGAATATTATTGCCGCGGCAAGTCTTACTAATACCCTTTTCATAGGTAATTATTTTTTTTACGAATATTACTAAAATTAATCGGAAAGTTAAAGAGAGAATTAAAAATTTTTCTAAGCAATATTTATTACTACATAATAACTAAAGGAAGAAAAAATTAAGAGAACGTTGATTCATGTTTTATTTTTTTATGCCGCAAAAATAATAAAATCATCCCAGCGGGACTCGTAAATAGTAAATACTCCAAATATAGAACAGGTAATTATTGTTTGGATATATCGCCTAAAATTGTTAAAATTTAATGTAAATCATTTTATTTGAGAAAGATTGAAAAATAAATTATTTATATTTATAACGAACAACAAACTAATCATTTCCTCGGCGCTGTTTTTATTTACCCTTTTATTCGGATGGTTCGCTGTTAATTCAAAATTTAATAACTCTTTGGAGAGTTATTTTTTTGAAGACGACATGAAAGGATACAACCGTTTTTTGGAGCAATTCGGAACGGATGAAATAATAGCGGTGGCTTTCGGCGGAAACAATATGTTTGCTCCCGAAAATTTAAAAATAATCGAAAGGCTAAGCTCGCGCCTAGAAAAACTGCCGCACGTCAGACGGGTTATCAGTCTTACAAATGCGCGGCTGGTATCGGGCGACAGCGCAAACGTAAACTTCGATAAATTGATTAGTGAAATTCCGACTTCGGATAGCGCGCTCTCTGCAGTGAAACAAAGAGCGCTCGCCGATCCGTTTATTCCGGGAATATTGATTTCCCGTGATGCGAAAAACGCCGCGGTAGTTGCGGAGATCGACCACATCGTAGGCGAGTTCGATTACAAAATTGAATTGATTAAACGCATCCGGGAAATAATAAAGGATGAAGAAAGTAAAACGGGAAAGCGGTTTTTCATAGGAGGCAGTTCGATAATTGACGAAGCTTTCTTCCGTTATAACGAAAGAGACCAGGCTCTTTTTATGCCGCTTATGATGCTGCTTATAATCGCAACCATTTATTTAATGTTCCGCCGACTTTCGCTTCTCGCCCTTCCGTTGGCAATTGTTCTGCTAACGGTCATTTGGACTTACGGATTATTAACTATGCTCGGATACCATATTAATGTGATCACCTCAATCATTCCGCCGCTGTTGATGGCAGTCGCCATTGCGGATTCGATGCACTTTATAGCGGATTACCTTCACGAAACCGCAAACGGGGAGTTAACAAAAATAGAAACGATTAAAAAAACTTTCCGGAATGTTTTAACACCCTGCTTGATGACGAGTTTAACTACAATATTCGGACTGCTTTCTTTGACGACGGCGGATTTGGCAATCATCCGCCAATTCGGACTGATAAGCGCCGCCGGAGTTGCGTTTGCCTTTATTTTAACCGTTTTACTGCTGCCGATATTGCTTTCAATTATACCGGAACCGGAGCAAAAATTCCGTGAGAAATATAAATCCGGCGCTTTCGCAAAAATACTATTGTGGCTGGGCGCCTGGCGGAAGGGAAGGTCCATTTCCCTAATTACCGTAGTAATTTTATTGATCATTCCGGCTGTAATTTTATTATCTCATTTGAATGTCGGTACCAATAGTCTGGATTATTTCAAAAAAGACGATTCGGTTCGCAGGCAAATTGAATGGATCGACTCCCAAATCGGAGGGACGGTTTCGTTGGAATTTTTTATAGATGCCAAAGAAGAAGACGCGCTGAAAGACCCGGCGCTTCTCAAAAGGATGGATAAATTCGAATCTTATTTGAGGAAAATTGACGGAATAACGGGAGTGTTTTCGGCGGTCGATTTGGTGAAATCTTTGAACAGAGGTTACAACGAAGGGCGGGAGGAATATTTCTCAATTCCTTTTAGCGCGGAAGCCGTGGCTCAGCAGATGTTTCTTGTTGAAGGAAGCAGCGACGTTGAAGAATTGCTCTCCGACGATTATTCGAAAGGGAGAATTATTGCCCGGGTTGAAATGAATAAATCCCAGCAAGTTGCGCATAAAACAGACGAGATAAAGGAAAAGATGAATGAAATTTTTAACGGAGAGGAAACCGTTGAACCTACGGGTATTGTTTATTTGATGAACCGGACGGAGCATTATTTGCTGACAACTTCGATAAAGAGTTTTTTACTTGCATTTATTGTTATAACTCTTGCTATTATGTTAATGCTCCAATCAATCAAACTCGGCGCGCTGGCTATGGTTCCGAATCTTCTGCCGATTTTATTTACTATGGCGCTTATGCCGGTTCTCGGAATTTCTCTCGACGTAGGTACAACAATGATTGCCGCCATTGCGCTGGGGCTTGTAGTTGACGACACTATCCATTTTCTATCGCGCGTAAAAATAGAGCGCGCAAATGCCGAGGATACGAAAAGCGCTATTGTAGTTACAATGAGCGGCGTTGGAAGACCGATAGTTTTCACCAGTATCGTTCTTGCCGTCGGTTTTCTGATTCTTGTGCTGGCAAGTTTTAGCCCGTTAATTAACTTCGGTCTATTATCCGGAATCGTGATTATACTCGCGTTGTTTTTCGACCTTGCGGTTCTCCCCGCAATTATCGGTTTTGTAGGTCTGAAACCGGAGAAAACGGAGTGATTATAAAATCATAAAAATCAGCGTTCCCAAAGACTTTTAAGGGAGTTCTAATCAAATGAAACATACATGACTAGTTTAAGACATCCAAGGGGATGATTATTAATGTTGTCAAATAGCTGTCCCAAAAGCAGTTACTGTCATTTCGATCCCGACTTGTCGGGAGAGAAATCTAATTTTGAGCGCGTCTCAAGAGATTCTCACGTCGCTTCGCTCCTCAGAATGACAATGTTTTTTCTTTTGGGACAGCTACTTAAAAATGAGAGTTTAATTGGAGATATAAACACATGAAAAAGATAATTTTAATATTT
>CAYNUJ010000013.1:0-3931 GCA_964400095.1 uncultured Melioribacteraceae bacterium | reverse complement strand
GTGATTTCCGCCGAGCCGAATAACCCTAAGGAGAAGAAAGAAAGCGGATACGGCAGACGCGAAATTTGGATTGACAAAGAAAACTTCGTAAATATTCAAACGAAATTTTATGACAAAAAGGGGGAATTATTTAAAATATTAAAAGCGGAGGATATAAGGTTAATAAAAGGGACAAAAAAACGACGGGCGTACAAAATGGAAATGGAGAATCTAAAGACCAAACATAAAACTGTTTTGCTGTTTAACAATTTTAAAATAAATAAAGGAATCCCCGATAAGAATTTCACTAAAAGATATTTGAAGAGAGGAAGATGAAACTCCTAATTACATCTTCCGTATTGCTGTTTTACTTTTCTCAAACTCCGCGCGCACAGCAAATTGAACTTGACGGATTCGTTGAAATCGACCACATTTCCTATTTTAAAAATCCCGACGCCGGTAAAATCAACAGCCGTAATCAGGCAATTTTACAGACGGAGTTCCGCTCGAGTTTAAGCGACGAGATTGATATGTTTTCAGCCGTGGAATTCCGAAACGACCAATCGGACGTTTTGAGAAATAGAATTTACCTTGACGAAGCATATATAGATTATTATTCGGATAATTTGGATTTGCGCGTGGGAAAGCAGATAATCAATTGGGGAAAAGCCGACGGAGTGAATCCTACCGATAATTTAACGCCGTGGGATTTCAGCGATATTTTGGATACGGACGACGAGAGAATCGGGGTAATTAGCGCTAAGGCGGATTATTATTCGGGCGATTGGGATTTCGAGGTTGTTCTTGTGCCGGTATTTACTGCGAGCATTCTCCCAGTACGGAATTCCCGGTGGTTCCCTCAATTGCCGAGCTTAGTCACAAATCAGTATTACCCTATTTTCGGTCCGCCTTTTTGGCATGCGGCTTACAATTTTGCCGATCCGATTATGCCGGACGAAAATTTCAAATCGGCGCAATTTGCCGGAAAAGTTTCGTCTTCGCTATCCGGCTGGGATTTTTCAGTGAGTTACTTCAGCGGTTACGATGATTTGCCGTCTTATCGTCAAACTCAATTCGTAAGCAACGACACAGCCGTAATAAATTTCACCCCGCAATACCATCGCCGAAATGCGCTCGGAGGTGATTTTTCAACTACATTCGGCGGATTGGGCGTCCGGGGCGAAGCGGCTTATTATTTTACCGCAGATCCCAATGGGACAGATCCGGAAATTGACGACCCGTATCTTCAATATGTAATAGGATTCGATCATACATTCAGTAATATCATCGGCGATAACAATCTATTTGCGCTGATTCAATGGATACAGGAAATACCGAAATTTAATGCCGAATACCGCGCGGACGATTTGAACCATATCTTCCAAAAATCAATTTCCGGCAAATTGGAGTATGAACTGGGCGCATTCGACAAAATAATTTTCGAAGGAGTTTACAACGTAAAATCGAGGGATTATTACTTCCACGCCGGGTTTACTTCGCAAGTTGTCGACGGATTGGAATTAAAATTATCGACCGATATTTTGGAAGGAAGTAAAGATACATTCTTCGGGTCATATCGCGATAACAAGCGGCTGCAATTTAGGATGAAATATAGTTTCTAAAAAACGCTAACTTTAAATATTGAAAGTCGTGGCTTTTTGTTTAACAGTGTAATTCTTAGTTTACAAATAGGAGAGTTGGAATGAAAATTAATGCCGTATTCGGACTTATATTGTTAACCGTTTTATTCGGGCTCAGTTGGGGAACGGAACCCATCCTTCCGCCTTATTATTCTTATTCGGTTTCAGGCGTTTTAAAATGCGATTCAATTAGCGATAAATCTAATTATACCATTTTATTCGCGGGCAGAGAGTTAAAAGATTCGGCGTTTTCGGTAATTGGCGGCGCAGAAGGATTCGGGAATCAACATTCGATTGACGTAACCGACCGAAGCGGCGCTTTCAATTTGTTGGTAAACCATCAATTTCTTTTCGACTCAATAAGAACCGGATATATCGGCTCGGATAATACCCTTAAATTCGGTAAAGCGTATAAAGTAGATACGGATAAATTGATAGAAATAATGGAAAATGTCCCGCGTGGAAATAACGTCGGGTGTTCCTCATGCACTACCGAAACGACGGAAATGAGAATAAGGAATTATTATTACAAATTGGAAAACGCGGATGTTGATATCTGTCCGAATTAAATAATAATTGTTTTTTTAACGTTCTTCTTATAAATTTCCTTTTGCCGAAAAAATTAAAAATTATTACGTCTTTCACCGGAGCGGAGGAAAAAACAAAAAGCAATATGAAACGTTTTGTATTTATACTGATTTTGCTCTCGCTCAGCGGATGCGATTTGTTTGTAAGCAGCCCGAGAGTTAGCACACGGAATTTTCTATTCGAAGTTGAGTACGAAAATTTTGCGTGGGGATATGTTCACAGAGGAATTTATATCAATAATAAGGGAGAGGTTTACAAATATGATTACGATAGTTCTTCGGGAATTTGGCGGCGGAATGATGATGGTTTATATACCGAAAGCGAACTGATAAAAAAGTACAGACCAAATAATGAATTCCTAAAAAAACTTGACGTTAACCGAGTTTCCCAAATGAGGGACTTGATTCCCGAAGCGATGCAAGCCGGATATTCCGACACGGTTTCGGTGGGGGCGGATATTGGAGCGGTAAATTATATCTGCTATTCTTACGATAAAAGCGCTCATAAATATTTTGAAATTATTTTAGCGCAGGAAGGCGATTGGAAATTCAAAAAAGAATCCGCTGCGGCGGATACGTTGATTAATTGGCTGAAAAAAATTTTATAGCTAATAGGGGGGATAGTCATATTACAACAAACCTCAGCCGCATCTCTCAGCGGTTCGATTATCAATACAATTTAACGGCGGAATAATGAAAACAATTATTTCACCGGGCGATTTTGAAAACAAAGCAAATGCATTATAACTTGAACAACATCATCACATCTGTTTTTTGCAATTTTTCTTATAATTAAGTAGTTTAAATGAAAGTTAATTGCACTTAATTCTTGGTTATTAAATTGAACGAATTAAATCTGAATACCGCCCTTACAGAAACTGCTTATCCAATAGAAAAGAATTAATTTAAGTTAACAAATTTATTTTCGATTAAGCCGGAGTTTTAATTGGATATAAGTAATAAAACCAGAGAGCAACTGTATGAGGAGATAGAGGAATTAAAGAGAAAAATTTCAGAATTAGAAAAATTTAAAACGGAAAGCCGGAAGGCGGAGAAAAAATTTCACACAAGCGAACAATACCTTAAAGAAGCTGAAATAATCGGCGGTTTCGGCTACTGGAACATTAATTTCATTACCGGGAAAACCGAATGTTCGGAAAATTATTATCGACTCTTCGGTTACGAACCGTTCGAGTTCGAAGTATCGTTCGAAAAATTTAAGACCCGCATTTACCCGGAAGACCTTCAAATATTTGAAGAAGGATTCCGGAAAATTCAAAAAGAGAAAAAACGGATGAAATTTGAATTCCGGATTATTAAAAAAGACGGAGCAATTGCATGGCATAAATATAATGTAGTTCCGGAATTTGAAAATGATAAATTAGTTATTCTTCGCGGAACAACCTATGATTTCACCGAACTTAAATTGGCGAAGGAAAAACTAAGGGAAACCCTTCAAAGATATAAAGGGATATTTGACGAATCTATTGCCGCCGTTTACATTATTGACGCTGAGAAGAACTTTATAGACTCAAACCCGGCGGGTCTTGAACTTCTTGGTTATTCCAAGGAAGAATTGCTCAGTATGAATATTGTCGATGTTGACGCCGACCCAATAAAAACGCTGCCTATCCACAAACAACTTCTCGCCGGGGGGAAAATTATTAATTACGGCTAAGTTCTAAGTATGTCAGCAATATATTTATTATATTTATATCTTAAATA
>CAYNUJ010000012.1:20465-31566 GCA_964400095.1 uncultured Melioribacteraceae bacterium | reverse complement strand
CATTCATTGCCCCAGGCGTTGGATTAGAGTAAATTTTCCAGATATTCCCTTCTGCTGGATCTCTCCCTAAGGAATAATCCGCAGGAATCCGCGTAATAAAAACCGAATCTATAATTCGAGATGATTTGCTCAAATAGAGCGTTTCCGCCGATTTCAGCGAGAAATTTGTATGCACCTTCGGATAACTTAAATTCAACATCGGATTTGGCGTTCTTAACCCGCCGACCGGTTTATCGAAACCGAGAGTTAAAAAAGGGATTGCCGTTAAATCGGAGGAATTTATGCTGAAATTATGAACTTCAACCGCAAGCACATTTTCTCCCTCACGCAGTAAATTGAGAGACGCGTTCAAATTCACAGCCAACGGAGGGATGCCGTAAACCATCAGAGGTTCTCCATATGAGTCCGCGGGTTGTTGATATTCGGGCAGAACCCCGGGAACCCCCAAATTTGCCCTCGCTATCTCTACGCCATTTAAATATGCCGCGAATCCGTCGTCATAATCCATATTAAAGAATAATCCGCCGACTTCACTTAATGAATCCAGCGTAAATTTTTTTCGCATATACAAACTCATTGCCGCCGGAATAACAGTGGCGTCGTCGTCATCGCCGTAACCGATACCCGAATCGCCCGAACTCCAGGAACTATCGTCAAAATCAATTTCCCGCCAAAAGTTAGACGTACTCGCATTCGGAAGAATATATTTCCAGTTATCTCCCCTTTCAATTACCGCGCCCCATTTAACTACATTCGATCGTCTATCCTTGCCGGAAGCAAAAAGCAGATAAATTTGCTTGGGAATTAAGGAAATATCAGGGAACTGCCATTTTGTGAGATTCCCGGGATCATCCGAGAGAAAATAAGAACTTAACTCAATTGTAAAATTTGAAGAATTATAGATTTCAATCCAATCGGGCGTATCATTATCTTCATCAATCACCGAATTTACGTTGGAAGGCATTATTTCATTAAGGATAAGCTCTTGCGCTTGAGCGTTAAAGCATATTAAAAAAAATATTAGAGTTAAATATTTCACCTAAAAATATTCCTCGTCAAAGAAAAGATTTACGCTTTCCACTCCGCTGATTTTCTTCAATTCTTTAATAAACATCGCTTTATTGAGGTTTTTTCTAAAATTTACGTAATATGATAATTCGAGCGTCGTTTCGTCGGTTAGCGACTTTACATTTATCAATTTATATTTTCTAGCATATTTTGAGATTACGGATACATACGGAGCTTCCGATTGCTCTTTGTCTTCTTGATAAGTAAATTGGAGCAGATATTCCTTCTGACCGGATGACATAATATTAATTTTCGACAGAAGTAAAAATACCAGTCCGACAAATATAGTACCGCCGATTGAAACAACATGAAGTCCGACGCCGGCAGCCATTCCAATTGCCAGCGAAAAAAAGATGAAAATAATATCGGTAGTTTCCTTTAGCGCCGTGCGAAATCTTATGATTGACATTGCTCCCACAAGTCCGAAAGCGCGGGCGAGATTATTGCCGATAACCATGATCACAATTGAAGTAATCATTGTGAGAATAACCAGGGAATTTAAAAACGATGAAGAAGTTGCGCTTCCCCTGTACGTTAATCTGTAAAAAAACGCAATTAACAGTCCGCTAATTAAAGCAAATGAAAGATTTGTAACTAAATCCCCAATGCTAAGCGAAAAATCGATTATATTGCTGAAATCCTGAAGCATAAAATTCCTCAGTTAAATATTGATATACCGCTTGTAAAATTTATTCTTTTGCTCATCGACATGAATTGTTTATGTGTATCCAAACAAATTGTATATTTTGAAACCGATAATCTCTTCAAATTAAAATTGTTAACCGTATTTATTACCCATCTCGGGACCGTATCATAAAATTTTATTTCTAATATCGAGAACCTGTTTAATGCAGGCAAAAGTCCTTTTTCTGAAAAAAGATCCTTGATTTTAGGCATAAGTCTGCTTCTCAAATTAAAATCTAACGTAATCCTAAGATCAGGCGTTAAACTTCCGTAAAAAGCGGATCTTTCATAATCTATTAAAATAACCGGACGAAGAGATTTCAATTTTACATTATAAAAGAACCTCGAAGCGTCGCGGCTGTGCGATTCGCCCATTTCCAGAAGTATGTACTTTTCAATATTTCCGCTATTCAAAAATTTTTCCGCGTTCTCAAATTCCAAAGCCGCGCGGTTCTTTATAACAATATTCTCATATTTCCTCTTAATTTCCGCGAAAACAATTCCGCCGTTTTGAGATTCGTTATAACCGCGCAGTCTGATTTTTTTTCGGTTTCTTATTCCGTCAATTTTTTCAAAATATGCTTCTAAGGTAACGGTATCAAAGTAAATGCTCCTCACAGTATAAATATTATCTCTTCTACCGCCGCCGAATTTATCGTTTGTTACAAACGGCTCTATATTGCGCTGCACATCGTCGAGAATTTCGAGAGGAATTAAATATTTGTATTCATATCTTGTTTTAACCGGAGTCAATGGATTTGCCTCCGTATGAAGTTCATCAAGCCTTCTTTACCCACATAAATTTCCCCGTGAAGAAATTCACCCGGTATTACCGCGTTCTTAACCGAATCCGCTATTTGGGCTTTTATCATCAATACCTGCGTATTATTCAATTTGAATACTTTGTCCGAAATGTTCGTTATCTTAAATACAAATTTCAGGGAATCCCCTCTTGAATATATTTCTCCCCGCATTCCTTTTTTCAATAATAATCCGTCAATCAGTTTAACCGGAAAGATCAAACCGAATTTATCTCTATCTATTAGGCGAATGAGAGTATCCGGACTTTCGGATAAGTAAGATGAAGCCGATTCGAAAGGCGAGACGAGAGTTCTCATCCTCAACTTAAACCTGAGAAGGTTCAATTTTTTTATTTCGTCGGCAATTCTAATTTTAGCTGTTTCCAATTCCTCTATTCTAGCGCCGCCGGAAAAATAATTCAGCCGCGCCTGCTCGGCTTCAATCCTAAATTTTAAAACATTCGCTAACGTTTCGGCAGCTTCCAATTCCTCGGATGAGATTAATCCTTTTACATATAGGCTGTCCGCGCGAAGTTTAATTTTTAATTGATTGTCGTACTCGCTTTGGACACTGCTGAGATTCGCTCGAATTTCTTCGAGTTTCGATTTTTTCGCTCCCGCTATAAGCTCGTTTTCAATAGCTTTTAATTCGGATAGACGGTTCTCCGATTCCAATAATTCGGTTTCTAATTTTATCGATTTTACATATGCGAGCGTGTCGCCTTTGCGGATAATTCCATTTTTCGGAAGACCAAATTGAATCGAGTAATCGTCTCCCCTGTCGAAAGTAAGCAGCGAAAGCTTCTTTTTCCCCGATATATTATTAATTAATTCGGTTGCAACCCTGCCGTCTCTGTCGTAATAAACAGAAAATGTTTTAACCGGAATTACTTTCGCAGTAAAATTAATAGAACGGCTGACCTCGATAGGCAAATAAATAACGATGAACCCGGCGGCAATGATACCGATGAAAAAATATACCCAGCGCCTATTAGAATTATTTTCCATTTAGATAATTTTTTTTTAATATTCCCCTAAATATACAAATCTAATTTCTCTTATATACTCTAACATAGTCGATGAAAAATTTTACGGGAAAGATTGAGTTGTCAATGCCCTGCGTTCCTCCCCAATCTCCACCAATAGCTGTATTAATAATTATGTGAAACCTCCGGTCGAAAGGCCATTCTGCGTAAGTTTTATGCTCGTTATTAAACGTAAAATACTTTTGTTCATCAATGTAAAAATCAATTTTTTCAGAGTCCCATTCAATTGCAAACAAATGAAATTTTTCGGAAGTAGTTGTTATTTCTTTCTTACCTCCCCGCTGCGTTCCTTTTATATGGTTATAAGCTTCGGTATGCACCGTGCCGTAAATGATATTCGGTTCGAAGCCTACATGTTCCATTATATCAATTTCCCCGCTGATAGGCCATCCGCCGTACTGCCAATCTGTTGGCAGCATCCAAATCGCAGGCCATGTGCCCCTTCCAGCGGGTATTTTCGCTCTTATTTCAATCCTTCCGTATAACCAATCGCCATGATTTTTGGTTTTAATTCGCGTTGAGGTATAAGGTATTTCCGAATTGTCGGGATAATATTGAGACTCGATAACCAACTTTCCGTTTTCAACTCTAACATTTATACTATCGCTAGTATAAAATTGCTTTTCGTTATTTCCCCAACCTCCGCCGCCAAGGTCGTATGTCCACTTTGTTGAATCGGGAGCGCCGTTATCGTTAAACTCATCATGCCACACTATTTCCCATCCCGGATAAACGTTTAGAGTGTCCTTTTTAGCGCTGGACTGCGCAATATTGCTCTCCTTTTTGCAGCTTATAAAAGCTGAGTTAACAAGGATAAATACAATAATTGTCAAATATATTTTGAATATCCTGCTAATTTAAAACCTCTCTTACTTTATTCTCTGATATTTCGTCCCAAGCTAAAGCGGAAGCTCCAAGCACCGCGGCGTCCGCTTCCGGGAGTCCGCTGCGAATAATTTTAACGCTGCCGCGGAACGGTTCAAAAAGATAATAGTTAAAATAATGAATTAGCGGTTCTAATAATAATCGTCCCGAATTAGTAAGTCCGCCGAATAGAATAAACGCTTCCGGACTAAAATAAGCCGCCGCATTAGCTAATTCCCTGCCGAGAATTTCCGCCGTAAAATCGAAAGCTTTAACCGCAATTTCATCCCCTTCCAAAGCGAGGTCATAAATATCTTTGGCGGTTAATTTATCGTAGGAAATTCGTCTGAAATCCGAATAAACGTTTTCTCTTCCCAATAATTCCAAAACAGTTCTTTTTATTCCGGTGGCTGAGACGTACGTTTCCAAGCATCCTTGTCTTCCGCAGCCGCATGTTCTTCCGTTCTTTTTAATTACAACGTGTCCCAGTTCCGCGGCGCTTCCGGTATGTCCGTAAAGCAATTTCCCGCCGGATAATATTCCGCTTCCCAAACCGGTACCGAGCGTTATTTCGATAAAATTCTTCATCCCTTTTGCCGCGCCGAAAACCATTTCGCCGATAGCCGCCGCGTTGGCGTCGTTGGTAATGTGAACGGGAACGTCAATAAGCCGCTTCCACTCGTCAACCGCGTCCACAATTTCCCATCCGAGATTAGGAGGATTCTCAATTTTACCCGTATAATAATTTGCGTTTGGCGCGCCAATTCCTATGCCGATCAATTCTTTATTACAACCGGAAAGATAATTGTTCACGTAAACGGCTATTTTTCCAAAGAGTTCGTTAATAGGCAAATGGGAATTAGTTTCTACTGTTTCCTTCAAATAAATATTTCCGCCGCGGCTTACTAAACCGAACGCGGTATTCGTGCCGCCGATATCAACTCCTAAAACAACTTTATCTTCCATCGCTATTCCCTATTTTTCAAATTCCGGTTTCGACCCGATAAATCCATAATACGCAATGAATGCGTAACAAAGTAATGGAAGAATAAAAGCCTGATGTATGCCGATCGAGTCTGCAATCATTCCCTGAAGAATAGGAATTATCGCTCCGCCCACTATTGCCATAATAAGTATCCCCGATCCATGCTTAGTGTGTTTCCCTAATCCTTTTACACCGAGAGTGAAAATCGTAGGGAACATTATCGAATTAAATAATCCAACCAGCAAAATAGTCCACATCGCCAAATGCCCGAAAGTAAACATCGAAATGAGAATTAATGTCGCCGCAGCAAAGGCGTTAAACCCGAGAGCCTTGCCCGGATCAATTTTTCTTAGAACGCCCGAACCGATAAAGCGTCCTACCATTGCGCCGCCCCAGTAGAAAGCGACAAATTTACCCGCTTGAGCTTCGGTAAAACCGGCAATGTAACTCTCGCTTATATAATTTACGAGAAAACTTCCTATTGCAACTTCCGCGCCAACGTAAACAAATATTCCAATTGCTCCGAGGAAGAGATGTCTGTATCCCCACGCAGATTTGTGAAGCGAATCGCTCGAAGTTTCCCCGTCGCTCGACTGCTCGGCTTCAGCGTGAATTTCAGGCAGCTTAAAGAGCGCAATAATTGCCGCTAATAAAAATAATACACCTGCTAAAATTACATATGGAACTTGAACCGCGGACGCTTCCGCAATTTTGTACGCTTCAACCGCTTTGGGAGCTAATCTATTGATCTGTTCCGCTGATTTAATTCCCACGGATAGGATTAATATTGAGCCGAAAAACGGACCGATTGTAGTTCCCAAAGAGTTAAACGCCTGACTTAAATTTAACCTAGACGAGGCGGTCTCCGGCTTGCCAAGCAGCGAAACATAAGGATTTGCGGCAACTTGAAGAAGCGTTATACCGGAAGCTAAAATGAAAAAAGCCGTTAAAAACAGAGGATAATTCCTCATACTCGCGGCGGGATAAAAAGTCAAAGTACCAATACCCGATATAACCAATCCGAAAATAATTCCTTTTTTATATCCGGTTTTTTCAAGAATCCAGCTTGAAGGTAAAGACATCAGAAAATAAGCCGCAAAAAATACGAATTGAACCAGCATCGCCTGAGTGTAATTTAATTCGAATACCGCTTTTAGATGCGGAATAAGAATATCATTTAACGATGTTAACAATCCCCACATAAAAAAAAGAGATGTGAGAACAACTAATTCTTTTGTATAATTTTTCCCCGATGAAACGGGGCTTGATTGAATCGCCATATTAAAAAAACTCCGTAATTACTGTGTTAAGTTAAATTCCGTTTTAAGTTTACCGATTTGAATCGTAAAACCTCCCGATTCAATTATTCTTTTATTATCCCGCCCAATGAATGAAAGGGCATTTGGATCTAATGTAAAATGAATCGTTTTATCTTCGTTTGGTTTAAGTTCAATCTTCATGAATCTCTTGAGTTGTTTCACCGGTCTGCTAACCGAACCGATTTTATCTGTCAGATAAAGTTCCACAGCTTCTTTTCCGGCTGACTTACCCGAATTCATTACTCTCACACTCACTTTAATCGGTTCGCCGATAGAATATGATTTTTTATCGGTAAAGAGATCGGAATATTCGAATGTTGTGTAACTTAAACCGTATCCAAAGTCAAAAAGAGGGTCGTATTTATTTACGTCATACTCTTCCATCGGTTTATGATCGTAAGACGTAAACCCGTGATTATTTCTCGGCCAGGTGAACGGTAATCTGCCGGACGGATTGCTGTCCCCGGCTATTATATCCGCCAGAGCGTCTCCTCCAAAATTACCGGGAAGATAAGCCATAATAATTCCATCCGTCAACTCGGCTATATCGCTTATTAAACGCGGTCTCCCTTCCAAAAGAACCATTATAATCGGTTTCCCCGTTTTGCTTAATTTTTCCACCAATAATTTTTGAACTCCGCTTAAATTCAAATCCATTATATTGCCTTCGGTTTCACAGTAAGTCGGCTCTCCCAGAGCGGCTATTATCACATCGGCTTCCTTCGCTTTTTCCACCGCCGCGTCAGAATTAATATCCTCATCAAACGAAGCGCCTTCCACATACATTATATTATTTTTGCCGAATTTATTTTGCAGAGCTTCCAGCAGAGTGTTATTCTCTTTGGGGAATAATTCCTCTTTATTTCCCTGCCAGGTATAAGACCATCCTCCGTTTAGAACCTGCATTAAATTTGCGGAAGGACCGGTAAGTAATATCCTGCTTTCTTTTTTAAGGGGAAGAATTCCATTATCGTTTTTCAGAAGAGTTATAGCTTCCCGCGCCGCTTTCAGACTGCTTTCCCGGTTTTCATCTGTCGCTACATTTTTTTTCGTTCCCTCTACCGGATACGGATTATCAAACAAACCCAGTTTGAATTTAACTCTAAGAATACGCGTAACGGCATCGTCTATTCTCGATACGGGAACTTCTCCTTCATCGACTAATTCCAAAAGATAATTGTAGAAACTATAATCAAAAGGCACCATGCTCATATCAAGCCCGGACATAACCGCTAATTTAACCGCATCTTTGGGAGAGGACGCCACTTTGTCTCTGTCGTATAGCCGCTTAATATCTTCCCAATCGGAGACTGTAAATCCGCGGAACCCAAGTTCCCCTTTCAATATATCAGTCAATACTTTTTTATCCGAATGTGTCGGTATTCCGTTAAGTTCGCCGGAAGAAACCATTAAAGTTAACGCGCCCGCTTTAACGGCTTCGGCGAAAGGGACTAAAAACATCTCGCGAAGCATGCGCTCCGGTATCCAGCTCGGAGTTCTGTCTAACCCGTTTAGCGGAAAGCTGTAGCCGAGATAGTGTTTAATGCAAGCCGCTACGGAGGCATCAGAAGATAATTTATCTCCCTGTAAACCTTTAACATAGGCTTTCCCCATCTCGGAAACGAGATAAACATCTTCGCCGAACGTCTCATAAAATCTTGCCCATAAAGGGTTTCTTGCTAATCCGAGAACGGGATTAAAATTCCACGGTACTCCCGAAGCTCTGGTTTCCATTGCGGTTACACGAGCGCCTTTTTCCATCAACGCCAAATTCCTCGTTGCCGCCATGGCTATAGCGTGAGGGAAAAGGGTTCCTTCTTTTATATAATTAGCTCCGTGTATTGCGTCCACACCGTAAAGTACAGGAATTTTTAATCGAGTCTCTTTAACGGCAACATTCTCAATGCCGGTAATTATTTTGCGCCAGCCATCCAAACTATTTGCCGCTCCCCCGGTGTTCAGAATCGAACCCACATGATATTTAACTACCGCTTCCCTAACTTTTTCGAGGTTTAACTCTGAATCTATTGTATCATCTTTCCTCCGTTTTTGAACAACTTTAAGAGTTATTTGCGTCATTTGTCCGACTTTTTCTTCGAGAGTCATCTTGGAAAGGACTTGCTGAATTTTAGTTTCAATATTTTCGTTTTCATCCGTTCCCGTGAAAGTAAAACTCATAATTAAAATTGAAACTAAAAACGATAACACAGTTTTCATCATACCCTCGTTCTAATTATTTTAAATATATAAATTTATTAATAGCTCTTTGACCGTTTTGCGTGATAGTGTAAAAATAAATTCCTGAGTGAAATTCGCTTTCTACATCCCGCACTCCAAAATGAATTGTATTTTTGCCCGCTCCGGCATCGGCTATTTTTTTCGAATAAAGAATTCTGCCGAGTAAATCATAAATCTGCAATTCGGTAGTACCTGTGGAATATAAAGTGAAAGTAATATTTGTCTCGCTATTAAAAGGGTTAGGATAATTAACAAGATTCTCAATCATAAACGATTTTTCATTTCCGTTTACTCCCTTATGCACTTCCGTCGAGTTCGGTTTGTTAAAATATCCCGCGGTAAAAACGAGAGGAGAGTTCCAATTAATCGCAATTTCATTAGACGCGTAACTGCCCTGCTCGTCCAAAAAACAAAGCGCGGGAGGCGTTGAACTTGTGAAACTGCTTTTAAGCAGCGGATCGTTTAAATATTCATTCGGTCCGCCTGAAAGCAAACCGGGAACGGGCAAAACGTTATTATCCGCTCCCGATTGCCTATGATGAGGATGCATAACGAAATTATCGCCAACTTGAGTAACAAAAGATAAATCATGAGCATTTTGTCCGAGTAAATAATCGAGCTGTCTTTGAGCGGTATTTAAGTATTTAACGTCGCCGAATTGGTCGTAAGCCAATATTAAAATTACTGCGTTGCTCATTACTCTTCCGTTGCTTCCCCAATAAAATTCGCCGTCGGTTAAAGTAACTCCAAAATCATTGTTATTTGATTTATCTATCAGTTTATCCGCCAGAATTTTTAATTTACTAGAATGCGAATCGCGTAAAACCGGCGAAGCGTTAGAATTATACAAAATTGATATGTTCCCCAGAACGCCTACATTCTGCCATACCGGCGACGAATTAAAAATACCCACCGAGCCAAGATTAAGTTCATAATAATTCAAATAAGCCGGTTCATTAGTTGTTTTGAACAATTCAGCCGAAGCCCATAATCTTTCGTCTTTGTCGAATCCATCACCATACTCGCCGGTATGCGTATCGGATGGATTAGAGAAACCTCCCGGCGGAACAATTCCCAAATTATCTTGAATGTATTGCCACGCTTTGAGAGATGCGTTAAAACAACTCTCGGCAAACGAAGGATCAAATTCGCCGTATAATCTTGCCGCCATTGCCGTAACCGCGCAAAAATCGGCTGTAGCCGCGGACGATTTTTCGTAAATGTAACGGGCGCTATTATCCTGATTAGGCATTACGAACCCGGCAAAATTACTAGCCGTTAATTTAAAATAAACCCCACCGTCGGATGTATCCTGCATAGTCAGCAGCCATTTCAATTCATACTTCACTTCATCCAAAATATCGGGTATGCCGTTTCCGCTTTCAGGAATATTCAGATTATCGAAACGGAACCGCGCGGGGAAAAGTTCATATCCCAGAAGCATTACTCCTACTGTCATTCCGGCATTGACCACATATTTTCCGAAATCACCGGCGTCGTGCCATCCTCCCATCGACTGACGATAACCCGCGCTGCCTGAAGATATATGAAATATTCCGTCCAGAGTGTGACATATTTTATGAGCATAATTTCCGGCAAACCGATCGACCAATTCCAATCCGCAGCGCTGGTAATAGTATCCTTTGAGAGAAGATTTAAAAAGCGTCTGATAAACAGTATCGTTTATCGCAAAACTATAACTCGAATCGTTATTATCGGATACGATAAAATACTCTCCGGGTAGAGTGAAATCGCTAAATTCTCCTCTGTACAAAGTAAATCCGGTTAGCGGATCTACTCCCCCCGTTTGCGAAAAAGAATTATTATAAACTTCTGTTCCCGAACTTTGCTCTATAATCTTAAATGATTGCGCAGGTTGTTTCGATAAAACAATTTTAGCTGATTTTTCAGCATAACCGATTTGGTTAACGTAAACCTGGCAATTTGCGTTGATATAAAACAGCGTCATTATTAAGGAAAGAAGAAGTTTATTCATCAGAAATTAATCCCTACAGAGAACTTCTGAATATCTTTAAGTCTGCCGAAAAATGAATAAGCGTAATCGAAATGAATACTCACATTGCCGAGAAGCATCTG
>CAYNUJ010000012.1:0-20365 GCA_964400095.1 uncultured Melioribacteraceae bacterium | reverse complement strand
GTAGTTTGATCGGGATCGTAAAGTACGGTGCTGCTGGTTCCCTGAAGCTGCATTTTAGAACCAAAATTTGTAATTGACATACCTAAAGTAATACCTTTAAAGGGAGTGTTGTACAGAACTCCCAGATCCACCGCGAAAGCGTAATCGGACATTTTCCAAATGCTTTGATAAATAATTTTAGGATTAAATCCGATTGAAAAATTCTCGGTTATATTGAAAGCCCATGTGAAACTAAAAGCAATATCGCTGGCTGAAAAAGTTTCGCCCGTTCCTCCCGGTTCTTCAATTGTTCTTACTTTCATTTCGCCGTAATCGGAAGAGATAAAACTGAAACCTATGGTTCCGATTTCGCCGAGATTGTAAGAAGCAGTGAGGAAATTGTAATTGATATCCGCAAACCATTTGGTACGATCAACAACAAAACCGCTGTTTTTCAGCCGCGCCAAACCGGCGGGGTTCCAAAAAATAGCCGACGGATCATCCGCTAAAGCTGTAAACGCGCTGCCCATTGCGGTTGCCCTGGCGCCCTGACTAATTTTCAGAAACGACGCCGAAGTAGTTCCTCTTTTTGAAACATTCGACTTAAAATTTGTCCGTTGAGCAAATGAGAAACTACCGGATAAAAAAACGACTAAAATTACGATATATAATTTTTTCATTCTGCTCTTCCCTATTTAATTATTGCGAATTTACCGACGTACTCCCCTACTTTAGGAGCATCGACGTGATAAATGTAAATTCCGTACGCTAATTCCATTCCGTCGTCCGTAACTAAATTCCATGATAAAGCGCCGTTCGACGGAGAATAATCTTTATTCAGAGTTTTTACCAAAGCTCCGGAAACAGTGTAAATGCGTATTGTGCATTCAGGAGGAAGATTAATAAAATCTATTTTTCTTTCTCCTCTGCCGGTTTGGTTCAAATTTCTTCTTTCCCATCTGGCTGAAGCGACATAAGGATTCGGCACAACCGCAATATCGCCAAGCGCGTTCCGAGCTTTATCGGAATTTACCGCCGCCGCGAGGGTAGAAAAAGTGAAATAATCCCCGTCCATAAAGGGTTTCCTGATTTTTATTTGGAATATATCCCCGCCAACCGGTTCTATCGGTCTTACGTTCGCTTTTCCCGGCGCTTGATATTCAATGCGCCACGTAAAACGCCAGTCCGACTTTAGACTATCCATAAATTCCATTATTATTATGTCATCTCCTATATCGAGTTTCCCGTCTCCGAATTTATCGTCTATGTAGAACTCGGAGTATTCGCCGCTTGTTGTGTTGAGAATCTTAAAATTAACAGGCATTCCCTGGAATGCGTAAGAAGTGTCGGCAACGTCGTCGAAAAATCTTATCTCGTAATCGGAAGGCCATCTGACATTCTTATTTGTCGGATTGCTTGTGTTGGGAACGACATTCATTGTTAAATTACTGCTACCAATAACCCAGCCGGTTGCGCTGTCGATAACCGTTATACCGGTATCATTCTGTACGGCTATAGTCATTCCGTCGAAAAGACCGGAAAAATTCTTAGCGCCGAAATTATCGGCAGAGATTGAAACTAACGTATCTATTCTTCCGTTGTATGTGCGAACGACGTCGGCTTTTTTTGTGACATAATTCGGTATGCCGCCTTCGGAGGCGAATCTAACTTTATAATTCGCGCCGTTAATCACGCTGTTGGCGTTTAGAATATTAAGGATCAAATTTCCAGTTCCTTCACCGCTTTCAACATTATTAACATTCCCGTTTATTGAAGGAGGTTTGTAGCCTGCAGCCGGAGCATTAGGAACGACAACGGCGCAATTAATATCCACAAATTGTAAATTGCCTGAAAAATCTTCAGTAATAATTTTTGTCGTTTCCGAAGGCACCAATCCCTTTGTTCCGAAAGCCGGGTCTCCCTGGTCATAAGCTACTACAGCGTAATAATATGTTACTCCGTTTTCTACATCGGTATCTACATAAGAATGCTGCAAACCGGTCTCTTTACCTCTATAAAAATGAGCGCCGTTTATTCCTATTGGATCGGGACCCGATATACCGTCAACCAAATCGTACTGCGCAATAGGTTTCCAGAATTTTGGCTCCCCTTTTGAGTCGGTAATAATTTTAACATCGTTAAATTCGGCTTCTCTGCTGCGGTAGATTAAATATCCTTCAAAATCCTTCTTGTATCCCGAAGACGGATCTCCGGGAATATCATATCCGAGGAAAGGATCAGTAGAGGATTCCGACAAATTATCCCAATAGAGAAATACTTTTTTATCCCCGGCAACGGCAGTTAATTTCGATTTTAACGGCGGTTTTGAGAAATTATAATTAGCGTTATAAATTTGCTGAACCGTCTCTTTATTAAAGATCAAATCTTCCAGATCGCTTCCGAAAACCAATGCCATCGAAAATCTTTCCCTTCTGTTCCGAGTTAAAGGAAACGGACCGGAAGCAAATGCCATGGAAATATTTGCTCTTTGAAGAGAAGTATCGAAATTCTGATAATTCAGTCTTGCCCACATCTGCTCGTCGTCTTTTGGCCATCCTCCTCCCGTACCCCCGTCGCCTAATCGGTAAATCGAAAGGCTTGTCAAGCCAATCATATCTGATTCGTCAATATCAGTTTTATCGAAATTCGGTTCGCCTGGCGTGGGTATTCCGTCCCCTTCTCCTATATCCCTGCCGGTATATTGCCTGTCGAGAGGACCAATTCCGTCCTGCCCAACATCATTATTAAGAGGTTCATTTTCCTCGGCATCCCACTTTCCGTTTCCGTTTAAATCGCTGTAGGGCATCCAATCGCCGTCGTTGTCTATGCCGTCGTCCCTTCTTTCGTCAACTAAACCGTCTTCGTCGTCGTCTATTCCGTTTGTACCGTTTCCGGGACTTTCCAAGTAAGCGTATCCGTAATATCCTGTAGGGAAACCGCCCGGCACTCCTTTGCCGTCCTCATCGAAAGCGTAAGCTAAATCGAGCTTAGTATCAAAACTGGCGTTATCGTCCTGGCTATCGTTTGTACCCCCTACGCCGGTATCGGTATAAAATCCAAATATGGTTTTTTGATAATCATAATCGGAAAGATTTACAATATCGTAATGCCAGAAGATTATATCCTCAGCCAGAACATGAGACCATTGAAAACCTCTAACTTCGACACGAAGCCCCAAACCGCCGCGGTTAGAATCTGCTTCTATCGGGAAATAATTATAAGGCGCGCGAGCAAATTCTCTATCTTTGGAATCATCCATAGCGTAGAATGTTTCAAAATCGCTATTTTGAATGCCTTTGCCAAAATAGCCATACCATAATCCGTCCCATGTTGTATCCTGCGGAGAAATTTCAGGCAGCGCTTTGGGCCACGTTTCAGGCCAACTGATAGGATTATTATTAATTGCCGGAGAGGCAACCGCGGGGTTAGCATACCCGGGTATGGGTTCTAAACCCCAAATCTGACCTGTTACCGGATCTTTATCCATCCACTCGCGGTAACTTGCTTCTAAGGGATGGATTACTTGACCATTCCCCGGCGCGGTAACCTCGGCGCCAATTAAAACCGAAACCCCGTCCAAATATCCGTGACCGCTGCCTTTGGGCCATTCGCCCGAAGGCTGAAAGGGCCATTGACCGACTTCGCCATTATTATAGAATAATGTTCTTATCTGATTCCCGTCCATTATTCCTTCTCTTCGGAACTGAATATCACCGTAAGGTTCGTCGCGATATATCTGTGTCTGCTCCGTAATTTGAGCAAACAAACTGAATGCGGTTAAAAAATAAATGCTCAATATAAATTTTCTGAACATCGCAAAACTCCTTTAATTTTCACTATTAGAAATGTAAATTTAATCCGATTCTAATTTGACGAGGCGCCGAATAAAGAGCGGGATTATTTACATATTCCTGAATATTATTTAATCCGATAATATCGCCGGCATATTTTGTATTTAGGTCTTGATTCGCTCTGCCGGTAGTTCCATAAACTCCATATTCGTTTTTGACGTCGAGCAAATTGTAAACCCATAAATAAGTTTGAATATCATAATTGAAAATTATAAAATGTTTATCGGCTCTTAAATCCAAATTCAATATATACGGTTTTCGTCCCCCGTTTTCAAAACGCACTCCGTTGGAAACCCGGACATCTTCGGTATAGGGGGAACCGGAACCGTAATTAAATATTATTCCCAATGTCCAATCGCCGGGAACGCCAATATCCGCGGTAATATTCATTGTTGATCTCTGATCCCAATCCAGGGGAACTACTTTTTTTTCCGATTCCACCGGAGGGTCTGTTTGATTATCATTATATACGGCATAAGGATCCGACGCGTTTCCTTCGGCTATTTGGTATGTATAATCAATTTTCACTCCGAAATAGTCCGCAAATCTCTTATCAAGCGATACGATAAATCCCTTCACATTTCCATAATCTCTGTTTGTAAACCTCGCATATTTAAATCCTTCGTAAGTATTAATAATCTCCATTCCCAAAAGATTTCTTATATCCGAATAATACGCGGTAAGGTCTAAAGCCACATTTGGAAAGATCGCTTGCTGAAGTCCGATTTCGTATTGAATACGTCTTTCAACCTTTAGATTTGGGTTTCCAGTTATAGAGGAAAGAGATTGTCCTTGATTTATAATATATTCGTCATTCACGTAAAGATTTTCGAACCTCGGTATTTGCAGAAAATGCCCGTATGAAAAATATATTGCGCCCTTATCCGAGATTGGGAATGATACTCCGAGTCGAGGACTAAATTGATACTCCGGCTTGGATTGAACGACTTTGTCGAATCCCGGGAAGTTAGGATTATTCAGCGGATTCTTAATATCCGCGGGCAGAGTAGAATTTGAATTAAAATAATCGAATCTGACTCCCGCATTGATGATCATCATATCATATTCCATTTTATCTTGTATATACGCAGATAATTCATACGGAAATTTACGGTAAAGTTGATTCCCTTCGGAATGCTCCGCTCTATAACCGAGGGTGAAAATCGGATTGCCTTGATCGTCAATTTGACCTTCGGTGAGATCGACAATATATTTGGAGTGATTGAACATATCATGAATGCGCGCTTCGGCGCCCAATTTAAGTTTGTGTTCTTTGCTCAATTGAGATTCCAAAGACCATTGAATAATTGAAGTAATTGTGTTGCGCGTATATCTTCCTCCTTGGTCCCCGCCAAAGCGGAAAGTGTACTGCGACGTGGGGATTCCTTGACGCGGATCCACATATCTTTTGTCATAATCATCCTTATAAAGATAACCCCAATATTTGTAAATATTAAAAGACGCTTTCAAACTTGTAAAAGTATCTTTTGTCGGGTAGTATGCAAATTGAAGGTTGTGAACAAAATTATCCCTGAAATGCGTCATAATTCCGTCCGGCGCCCATTTAAAGTTATGATCGTAGTACTTATTGGAACTATGGTCATAAAATACAGAATAGCTTACTTTCCAAGACTCAGCGCCGTAAGTCAATTTACCGTTAAACGATTTCTTTTCATACGGATTCATTGGAACAAAGGCGCCGTCTCCCGTAGGATTGAATGGATTTGTGTCGTATGTATTATAAACTCTTTTCCCGTAAAGATATCCTTCATTATAAAAATATCTGCCGGTCATAAAAAAAGTAAGGTTATTCAGAATTCTTGTCGGTCCTCCCAAAGAGAATTGAGCGTCGGTTAAAGCCCCCGGCTGCAACTTATCAGCATTCTGAAATAAATCTCCGTTAGAAGTGAGATAATTACCCGAAGCAAATTGAGCGCTGCCGGTAAAATTACTAACCGAACCGTCTTGAGTTACTATATTTACAATACCGCTTAATGCCTGTCCGTATTCGGCGTTAAACGTACCGGAAATAACTTCCAATTGGCGTATTGACGAATTTTCCACCTGAACGGAAACCGAACCGTTAAAAGCGTCGGTAACCGGAATTCCGTCGATTAAATATGAAACTTCGCCTAATCTTCCTCCTCGGAAATGACCCCCGACTACCCCGGCTTGCAGGTTAACAATTTGATCTACGCTTTCAACCGGAAGCAGTTGTATATCTTCCGACGAAACCGTAACGGACGTGGAGGTTAAATCTTTCTGCACTAATTCCCTCTTCGCTTTTACCACTACTTCCTCGCCCAATTCAAGCACATCGGGGCTTAATTTTATATCGATATTTGTTGTCTTATCAATTTTGACAAATACATTTAAAATTTTTGTAGGCTTATAACCCACCGAAGTAACTTTTAAAGTATATTTCCCCGGCGGAATATTGTTAATGTAATAATATCCCTCAACATCGGCGGCGCCTCCCAGAAAGGTGCCTTCTATTAAAATATTAGCTCCGATTATCGGTTCGCCGGTTTCACTGTCGGTTACGTTACCGGATATTTTGCCCGTCTGTCCTGCATACGCAATTTCAAACTGAAAAAACAGTATTGAGAGAAACAAACAAATAATCCTTAAACTTATTCTCAATTTTTCCTCCGAGACTAAAACAAAATTAAGATAAACGGCAAGCGTTTTTAATTAGCCGGTTCGTTAGAACAACGAACCGGCTGTATAATTTATAAAAATATATTTCCCTTCCCAAAGGAAGGATGAAAATATTACAACGTTACTTAAGCAGCATCATCTTCTTGGAACTTATAAACGATCCCGCGGATATTTGGTAAATATATACTCCGCTCGCTAAATTGGAAGCGTTGAATGACAATTCGTACCTTCCCGCCTTTTGATTCCGGTTAACCATGCTGGCTACTTCCTGTCCGACCACGTTATAAATTTTGAGAGAAACAAAAGAATCTTCTTTCAAACTGTAACGAATGAGAGTAGAGGGATTAAAAGGATTAGGATAATTCTGATCGAGAGCAAATTCAACAGGAAGAACTTCTTCATCTTCAACCGATGTTAAATTGCCTATCCAAGTTACGAACCATCTCGATACATCCGCCCATGATTTATCTTCGTTAGCTGGAGAATAGGTGAGAATACCTTCTCTCGCATCTGAATTAGGCGTATCGTTGTCGTTTATTGAGTAATCAATCGGAAGCTGCATTCCGTTAACCGGAACAAATAAATCGTCGCCGCCGGTTGCAGCCAAAGTAGCAAAAGGAATTACCGCTTCAACCGTATAACCCGACGGAAATTTATCTTTATAAATATACGTTCCGTCGCCATTACGCGCAATTACAGCTCCGCCCAAATTATCAACTGTCAACGCATTGAACCCAAATCTAAAATGATAATCCGGTTCTGCGCCGCGTTCGTAATTTACGTGGGAGATTTTGGAACCGTCGTATAGACCGATAAATAAATCCGGCGCGTCAATTAAATAAGATGCGAAAGTTGTATCGTGACTTACCACGTCGTCTTCAATATCAAAAGCCACATATAAATTATTCGCGTCCATAGCAACATAACCGTTCACCGAAAGATCGGCGTCGTCGTCAATCGACGTATTAGTTACAATCGATCCGGAACCGTCCGACGGGAACATTCTAAACGGAGAAATCACCGTCCATTCCTCGAGATTACCGTCAACAGCAAATGAAGAAGGAGATTGTGGATAAATAACATTCACTCCCCTCGCGGTATTTGTAACCGACGCCGATGCGACACCAGGATCGCTCACATTTGCAAAGGCATCCTGACAAGTTACGGCGTAATAATAAGTAACCGATTGATCCTCAGCCGGAGCGAGAAGAACATGAGTGGCGGACTGAACGCCTTCGCCAACATTAGCGGCTACCAAGCCAACGCCGTCGGCATTTACGTCTGTTATCGGACTTTTACTATAATAGACGTTATAAGCTTCGCCGTTTTCATCCGGGACATCGAACCATGTTACAATATTAATAAAATTACCCGCCGCTCCGGTAACGCCATCCGGAGGATTAGGCGCGACAACATCAATAACGGGATTACCGGTCCAAATATAATCGAACCACAGCTCGTTCCCTATAACGCTATTCCCTTCAGCCATAAACTGGAAGGTAGTGATATTGGTTGAATCAAAATTCGGTTTCGCAGCATCAAGAACGGTAAAATTCTTTAGGGGTAAAACATAATCGTGCCAAGCGTTGTCGTCTATCGGATCAACGTCAAAACCTACGGCGCCGTCGGCTCCGGATTCAAGCTGCATTCTAATCGTTTGAGTTCCGGAAGTAGCTTTCATTTTAAATCTCATTGAATCCAGATCCCATCTAAATCCCAAATCAATAGGAGTATCAATATTCCAGCCGGCGCCGCTCCAGCCGTTAGCCCACTGGTCGCCTTGAATCCATTGCAAAGCGTTTGTTGCAGGATCCATTCCGCCGCCTTCAACTAAATTGAGCTGCGAATCTCCCCATGCAAATTGGGACATTCCAGCCATTGTCTGTTTTCCGTTGAAGAAAAGTATTGGGTTGGGAGCTATATCCTGCACTAAATATGTATCCAATATTACAGAACCTGCAACGTGGTCGCCGTCGCCGCCGCCGGAGACGGAGAATTCAAAACCCCAGCCTTTAATTTTATCAAGATTAAGTTCGCCATTTCCGGGTATACCTGCCCATCCGGTTAAGTTAAATCCTCCGCCGTCCCAACTGTCGTTGCGAACCATAGGCATAATAATTTGATTCCATCCGGGAGTATTATCCAGTATGTAATGGAAGGAATAGTATAATTCGGTATCATCCGACGTATAAGTATTCGCTCCGTTGGGAGAATCGCTTGCATCATAGAATTGAATACGCAAGTGAACTCTTCCCGCGCTGTCTTGAGGTGTCGCGTTATAATACCAAACGCTAATATTTTGGTAAGCGCTAAAGTCAAAATACGCATTTGTATCTGGATTCCAGTGTTCCATTTTAACGAACCCTCCCCAACTTTCTGCGTTGTGAACGCTGTAATCTAATTTTAAAGCGCCCGCCCCGTCGTGAACCTCGGAAGTTGTATAATCCAAATGCAGAAAACTTACAGCCGTATCCGCATTTTCATTCATGACAAAATTCCAATAATTTGAGTCGGCCGGTTCAGAATCAAAATCATCAAGTGTAACTGACTGAGCGTAATAACTGCCTGCAAATAGGAATGCCATGATAATTGTGAGTAGCTTTTTCAAAGCGTACCTCCTTATGTTAGTTGTGAAATAGATATATTTGTTCATGCAAAAACTCCCCAAAAAAATACAGTTGTTAATATTATTAACGCGAATAAATAGAGTTCTACTTTTTTAATTCCGTTTTTACTGATAGTTAATCCGTTGCGCGAAATCATATGAGTGCCGATAAATACTTCCCTTTCAGATAGCAATTCAATCTTTTCGTACTCGTCTGCCAAAAGAGAGTTAATTATAATTGTAACCGAAGATATTACAAACAATATAATTGCGAAGTGTAAATAATTGATTGAAGATAATTCGAGCAGAAAACCGGATTGCACAATATCGTTTGCTGCCAATAAATCCGATATTAATCTCAATAGTCCGATAAAACCGCCTATGTAAAGAGTTAGAATAGCGCCGCGATTACTAGCCTTCTCCCAAAATATACCGAAAAGAAAGACTGCCGCAATCGGCGGAGCAATATAAGATTGAACGCTTTGAAGATATATATACACATTTGCGTTGATAATTTTAATCAGCGGTACCCATAAAATGGCTGACACAACTATTACGGTTGCGGCAAGTCTTCCAACAAGGACTAATTTTCTATCCGAAGATTCCGGATGTTTCGGTTTGTAAATATCAAAAGTATAAAGCGTAGCTGTACTGTGAATAACGCTCGCCAGAGAAGACATAAGCGCAGCAATAAGTCCGGCTACAACAAATCCTTTCACGCCATTCGGCAGTAGATTACTCGTAACGAGAAAAGGAAACGCCGAATCGCCGGTAATTTCCGGATAGAGAGCAACGGCAATCAATCCGGGTAAAACAAAAATAAATACGGGAAATATTTTCAGAAACGCGGTTAATAACGTGCCTCTTCGAGCGTCTTGAATCGATTTTGCGGATAGTACACGCTGAACAATATATTGATCGGTACACCAATACCAAACGGCAAGAATCGGCGCTCCGAATATTATTCCCGTCCAGGGAAAATCAGGATCGCTCATTGGTTTCATTAAATTAAAGAAATCGGCAGGCAGTTTACTTGCTAAACCGGTTAATCCGCCGACTTCTTTTAACCCGAACAGGGTAAGGAGCAAAGAACCAATAATAATAACAATAGTTTGAAATATTTGGGTGTACATAACCGAATACATTCCGCCCGCAATGGTATATAATCCGGTTAAAAGAACCATCACGATTGCGGATGTAAACATATCCCATCCGAGAACTTCTTTAAGCAGCAGTCCGCCCGCAAAAAGAGTAACTGAAATTTTAGTTAATATATATGCAATTATCGATACAACAGTAAGATATTTTCCGCTCCGCTCATCGTACCGGAGTGAAAAAAATTGAGGAATTGTAAAAACTTTTGATTTAAGAAATATCGGCGCGCATATCCAGCCGAGAAAAATTAATATAAAAATAGCGAACCATTCGAACTGACCGACAGCCAATCCGCGCGAAGCTCCCGCGCCGGCTAAACCTACAATATGTTCGCTCGAAATATTAGTGGCGAATAATGACATCCCAACGGCAAGCCATCCGGCATTTCTTCCGGCTAAGAAATAGTCCTCGCTTGTCTGTTCCCTATCTTTAAAATAATAGAGCACTATCAGCAGCGTGACTAATAGATATGAAATAATAATGAAACTATCGAAAATGCTTAGATTACCAATCAAACCTTGCTCTAAATGAAATTTTATATTCCTAAGCATTATTAGTGCCAGATTTTTTTGTGTGTTTTAAGCTCAAAAAGTCTTAATCGGGGATCTAGAAGCTTCAATCAATTATAGATTGAATAATAGTTCATTATTAAAATAATAAGCAGATAGACTATCAAAACAAATATATAATTAAAAAAGATAGAATAACTATTTTTTCAGATAGTCGTCGGAGATAAACTTTTTCGTATCAATCCCGAAGGATTTCCATTTTTTATCGTCCAGCACGGAAAAATTGCCTTCCGCTTCGGCAAATTTCACATCGCGGTCGCCGGATATCAGCTTCCCTTTTATAACGGCAGAGTTCGCATCGCTATTCTCAATCCATGCGTCCGCGTACACTTTAATATTTAAAAGAACCGCTTTATTAAATGATATTTTCAAATCCCTCGTCATCACTTTCAAATTATTCATCCAGGCGGAAATCCCCATTGTTTCGTCGAGAACCGCCGCGATAGCTCCGCCGTGAGCATAGCCGGGAGGTCCCTGCGCTAAGTCCCCGAATATAAGTTCGGCGTAAATATGCTTGTTACGCTTATCATAATAATATTGAATATTAATCCTGTTATCTTCGCCAGTAGAGACGAATGATTGGATGTCGTTCTTAATTTCAACGCGTACAGCGTTTTTAATTTTTTCGCGCATTGAGTTTTTCCCGCTGAATATTTTATTTTTTTTCATATGCCAATTTAGTTTAATTATTTTTTTTGAGGAAATATATAAAGTATGTTTTCTCTCCTTCGTTCATGGTTAATAGGGAAAATCAATCTATTCAGAATATCTTTCCCGAAAATGAATTTAGTAAATAGACGATTTTTCCCCGCAAACGAAATTTACGTAATAAAATAAAATGTAAGAGAGGAGACAGAGAGTTTGTTCCATTAGAGATATAATTGCGTGTAATTAAATAAATAATTGGATAAATATTTCATAATGATTTACGAATCGGACAAAAATAAATTTGCAATTATAGCCGCCGGAGAAGGGTCAAGAATAAGAACCGAAGGCGCCTCTAAGCCGAAACCGCTGATAGAAGTAGGAGGCATACCGATGATACGCCGCATTATTGACGCAATAATTGACTCCGGCGGGGAATCTGTTACTGTTATCATTAATGATTATTTCCATGAATTAAAAGAATATTTAGAATCCTTTGATTCATCTATTGAATTAAATATCGTTATAAAAAACACGCAAAGTTCCCTTCACAGTATTTTTGAAATGAGGAATTATCTTTCCGACGCTCCTTTTTTTCTCAGTACTACGGATACAATTTTCGATAAATCGGAATTCATAAATTTTGTCGGCTACTGCCGAAGCAACCCGAACTACGACGCCATCTTAGCCGTCACCGATTTTATTGACGACGAGAAACCTTTGAGCGTGAAACTGAATAACAGTTGGGATATATTGGAGTTCAACGACGAGTTAAACGGCAATAAATATGTTACCGGCGGATTATATTACTTCAAACCTCATCTTTTTGAATTGATGGGAAAAATAATTAATAGCGGAACTTTCAGATTAAGAAACTTCCTTAAATCGATGCTGAACGAAAACCTGAATATTCAGGCATTCCCGTTCAAGAAAATGATTGACGTGGATCATCTTGCGGATATAAAATTGGCGGAGAACTTCATCAACGAACTCGCTGCCGAAAATGTTGCTCATCACTCACCGGGAATAAAATGAACAATTTTGAAAAGCTATTATTTAATCTGCAGGAATACGCTAAATTCATCAAGCATATTATGCTCGGAATTTTCAGCTGTTTCCGTTACCGCGACGACGCAATGCGCGAGATGTACCTGATAGGCACAAAGGCGTTTCTTCTCGTAATGTTCGGCGGATTATTCGTCGGTATTATTCTCGCTACCGAAGTCGGACACCAATTGGATTTATTCGGGGCAAAAACTTTAATTGGACGCACAGTATCGCTTGGAATGATAAGGGAAATCGGACCGATAATAACCGGACTTCTGCTTGCGGCAAGAACCGGCGCGAAGAATACATCCGAAATTGGAGCTATGCAGCTCAGCGAGCAAATTGACGCTCTGCGGGCTTTCGGTACGAGTCCGATAAACAGATTGGTTGTGCCGAGAACCGTTGCAGCCATGGTTATGTTCCTCCCTCTAACGCTTATAGCCGATATGACCGGTATCCTCGGCGGAATGTTTGTAACTATCACAACTTTTCATATCGACTCGGCTTATTACTGGCGCTCTGCAATAAACGCTCTTCAGCTTAAAGATCTTTTTGTCGGATTCATGAAACCGTTTTTCTTCGCTTTTTTCATTGCCACAATAAGTTGTTATTTCGGCATTACAACAAAAGGCGGAACCGTAGGTTTAGGTAAAAATACAATTTACGCTGTTGTCGCTTCCACTGTTTCCGTATTAATGCTCGATTTTATTTTCACCAAAGTAGTTTGGGAAATTCTTTAGAATGATTCTTTTAGAAAACATATCGCTGGAATTCGAAGGCAAGAGCGTTCTTAAAGACGTATCGATTGACGTCGCAAAAGGTAAAACGGCGGTAATTTTAGGACCCAGCGGCGCGGGGAAAAGCACTATTCTTAAGCTGATACTCGGACTGATTAAACCAAAGTCCGGAAGAGTAATCGTTGATAAAGAGGAAATAACAGAATACAACGAAAATAAACTGCTCGGCATCAGGCGTAAAATGGGAATGGTTTTCCAGGGGAGCGCTTTATTCGACTCTTTAACCGTTAAAGAAAACGTTGCATATTTTATGTGCGAAAAGGAAAAACTAAACGCTGAAAAAATAAATAGAAGAGTAGCCGAAGCTCTTGAATTTGTTAATCTTGCCGGAACCGAGGACTTATGCCCCTCCCAGTTAAGCGGCGGCATGAAAAAACGGGTGGCAATCGCCCGCGCTTTAGCAATAAAACCATGCATACTTTTATACGACGAGCCAACCGCAGGGCTGGACCCGATAAACGCGAGAATAATAGTGGAATTAATAAAGAAAGTAAACAAAGCGGGAACGACCAGCATAGTAGTTACCCACATTTTGCGCGAAGCTATATTCTTAAGCGACGACCTCTCTTTAATGAACGACGGCTACATTGTAGAGCGGGGCAATATATCTAAAATGCTCCAATCAAAAAACCCGTTTGTGCGTGATTTCTTTTTCGAAGTGCGGGAAGAACTTTCAAAAATTAAAATTGCTCCAAAAGCAAGTTACCAAAATATATCGGAGAATTAAATGAAAAGCGCTAATCTTAAAGTCGGACTCACTATTTTAGTGGGCGTAATTATATTCTTCATTTTTATTCTGCTTGTGGGCAGCGGTGAAAATCTATTCAGTAAAGAATATCAGTTAAAAATATTTTTACCAGGTATTGAAGGTCTTGCCGAGGGAAATATGGTTTCGCTCGGAGGCATAAAAATCGGTTCGGTTTCTTCAATTGATTTTGCCGAGAAAGAAGAGAAAGCAGGCGTGGATATTACGCTCACTCTGCTTGAAAAATATGCCAAACACCTTACGCGCTCCTCCGTGGCGGAAATAAAAACTCTTGGAATTCTCGGCGACAAATATGTAGATATTTCATTCGGTAAATCCGGTGAAAATCCTTTGAAAACCGGCAATTATCTGAATTTAAAACGAAGCGTTACACTAACGCAGCTCACCGATCAAGTTGAACCTCTGCTGAATAATTTAACGGTAATAACAAACGACTTGAAATCGGTAACCGCAAAGTTTGCAGGCGGCGAAGGCAGCATTTTTAAAATAATAAACTCTCCAGATTTCGCGAATGATTTATTCAGCATTACAAAAGGACTAAAAAAAATCACGGTAGAATTAAACGGCGGTAACGGAACTCTCGGCAAACTTCTGCACAGCGATTCTTTATACAACAGCTTAAATTCATTCTCGCGAAACGCGGATTTATTATCGAAATCAATTTTATCAGGCAAAGGTTCCGCGGGCAAATTGCTCACTGACGATTCTCTCTATTCCAATCTTTCTTCATTAGCATTTAATCTGAAACTGATTACCCACCGGTTGAATGAGGATTCCTCTCTTGCCGGAGCGATGTTGAACAATAAACAGTTAAAATTATCTGTTCAAGATTTTATCATCAGTCTGGATTCTTTAACCGTTGATTTAAAGAAAAATCCGGACAGATATGTTCACTTCTCAATTTTTTGATACTACGGTAATGAAATTTTCATAAATAAAAACGGATAATTATGAAACTCAACATAGCGGGAATAAAAAGAAAGACAGATTATTCTCCTAACCATATCTCCAACGGAGGCATCGGTCTGCCGAATCTCGGAGTAGAAAGTTTGTCGGTAATTCTTTTGCTCCCGGCAGAGAGTTTTTTTAAGTGAAAATTTCGAAGCATATTTATTCAATCAAAATCATTTTTTTGATTATTAATTTCCCCCCTATTCTCAATCTATAAAAATAAACTCCGGATGCCAGTCCGCTTCCTTCGAAACTAACTTCATAACTGCCCGATGTCTGCGCTTTGTTAACGAGGTTAGCAACTTTTCTTCCAAGCGCATCGTACACACTTAAATTTACTAAGCGGCGTTTATTTTTATTTTCCTCTCCAGAAGAAACAAGCGAATATTTAATTCTCGTTTCAGGATTATCCGAATGAGCGGCTCCGCCAAACGGATTAGGATAATTCTGTTCCAATTTGAATTTAGCGGGAACGGATTCTTCATCTTCGTTTGATGTAATTAAGTCGAATGAATAATAGTTCAAATTAAATCCGCCTAATACAGCTTGAATCATTAATTGATGCTCTCCTTTGGAAAGCGTGAGATTATCGGGGAACTTGTAATCTTCCCATGACTGCCATCCGCCGGTTGAGTAAAGATCGGCTAACTGTCCAATTTGAACGCCGTCGATCCATACTAAAAGCTTTCCCCCGCCGGATTGCGAAGCGAAACGTACAATAATTGAATATTCTCCTGTTTCCTGCGCGGAGAATGTATATTTCATCCATTCGCCGTCTTCAATCCAGCCGACGTTAAATCCGTTTGATACGCCGTCTTCGCAAAGTTCAATATCAATACCGTCGTTGCGGTATAGCCAGCCGTTATTCCATGTTCCGCCGCCAATATTTTCATAATCTTTATCCTGATAAGCGACTCCCCTTCTGCCCATATCAAAATCCGTAGCATAAATAAAGCCGGGCGCTGAATTATTTTTGTAAATTTTCGGCGAATCATCGTAAGGCTGTCGCATCATAGCGTCCAATACATCAATGTTCACTTTGCTATTTTCAGTCTTTAACGCGTCTGTCATAAATATAAAAGAGGCAACGGCAAATAACTGGGACGGCTTGTTTTTTTTACCGTTCCAATAATCAATTACCTGCTGGTATTGAGCCGGAATCGGAACATTGAACAAACTATTAATTCCGCCCAATTTTTTAATTGTCCACCAGCTCCAACCGATATTATTATTCTCCATTAAAGTAATTGCGTCGGTAAACCAGGAATTAGAATTCTCACCCGATTCGCCCAGCCACAAAGGCACATTGTACTGAGTTCGAATAGACAGAAGATAACTTATAACTCCCGTTTCGTTTTTATTCCAATATTTATGAAAACTATAAACCATATTTTCATCCCAAGGGGGAGTTAATCCGTCGAATGAGGTAGCAAACCAATTCCCCTCGATAAACAATATATGATTAGTATCAGCCGTTCTAATTGTATCAGTTATCCTGATGTATAAATCCCTCAACGCGGCGTTAACCGGTCCCAATTCCCATTTCGGTTCGTTAAGCAGATCGTATCCGCCGATCCACTTTTCATCATAGTAACGCTTCGCAATTTCTCCCCAGAGATCAACTGTCCTTTGTTTATTTGCTTCGCTTTCCCACAATGAAGGGAAATTTGCATCGTAATCGCTTATTGGCTCGTCGCTTTGTCCGCCGGGAGCGGCGTGTAAATCCAGTATCAAATACAATCTGTTCTTCCCGCACCAGTCTAAAAGCGAATCGATAATGGCAAATCCGGACTCGGAATACGTGCCTGGAGAATTTCTCGGCGTAAGCAATTCATAGTGCATCGGTAACCTCACTGAATTAAATCCCCAAGAGGCAATGCTGTCAATGTCTCTTTCCGTAACAAAATTTGCTCTGTAACGCTTAAAAAAGTCTTCCGTTTCGGTTTCACCAATTAAATCGATAATTTCGTTCTTTATCTCTGTCGGACTGTTAGCTTTCGCTTGAGATTTAAGCATATAGCCTTCCGGAACCAGCCATCCGCCGAGACCGATGCCTCTAAGTAAAACTTTTCCGCTATCGTTTACAATGTCCCTACCTTCGGTTTTCAAATATCCCTGGGCGTTCAAAGACAATGAAATAAATAGCGCTATAGATAAAACTCTTTTGAACATTTTTCCTCTGGATTATCGCATGGATAATTATTAAGTATCAAATTGAATACCAAAATAATCTTTCAACAACAGTCAAAATTAAGAACTAAATTATATCAGCCGTTATCCGTTTAATAAGATCAAATATTGATATAATAATATTCAAGTCTAAGTTTACCCCAAATTATGCAATAGGAAAAGACTGATTGCATAATAGAAATAGATTTTTATTTCAGTCCCAGTTCCTTGCACATTCTGTGGTAATTAGGCGGAGCGAGACCCATTTTGAGCGCCGCGTCTGCGTCGGAATAAGAGTGATTGCGGACAAACTCAAAATAACTTAATCGAAATTCTTTTTCAATTTGTTTCAACGGTTTAATATTATTTCCGTCAAAGAACCGTCCATAATTCCCCTCTTCGTTTTTACGCAATTGAGAACCAATCAAGGAACCTTCTACAATTTCGCGGGTAATTCTTTCATCTGCCGAAAAAAGCAGTCTCTGAAGCAAATTTTTTAATTCGCGCACATTTCCGGGCCAGTCGTAACGATAGAGATAATCCATCGCCTCCCTATCAAATTCGGGTATTTTAACATTCATATCTTTTGAATATGACGCCAAATAATAATCAATCAATTCCCGAATGTCTTCCCTCCTTTCTTTCAACGGGAGTAATTTTACGGGAACAACATTCAGACGGAAATATAAATCTTGCCGGAAATTACCATCCCTGACCTGCTTTTCCAAATTCTGATTGGTAGCGGCAATTACGCGAACGTCAACTTTAATTTTACCGGTTCTCCCAATTTTTTCTATTTCTCCTTCCTGAAGAACGCGAAGGAGTTTTACCTGTGCGTTTAAGGGCAGTTCGGCAATTTCATCGAGAAATATTGTCCCGTTATTCGCCATTTCGAACAAACCCTTTTTCGAACCGCTCGCTCCGGTAAAAGATCCTTTCTCGAAACCGAATAATTCGCTTTCAATCAGGTCATGCGGAATACTTCCGCAATTGATCGGGACGAAATTTTCATATTTCCGTTTACTTTTATAATGAATATTATTAGCCACCAATTCCTTTCCGGTTCCCGAAGCGCCGGAAATAATCACATTGATGTCGGAAGAAGCAAGCTTTTCAATTTTCAACTGCAACTCTTTTGTATAATCGCTGCCGCCGATAATCACTTTGCTCTTTAATAAATCGCTAATATTCTTCTGCAATTTCTGCGAACTGCGTTCGGAATTTTTCTGCAATACTCTTTTTTCGTACGCATTAAAAAGACTTAGTATAAAATCAGTCGGCTGGTAAATAAATTCTTCAATATCGCCGGGATATTTTGTACAATACCAGAACGCCCCCGCTTCAATTAATTTATTGGCGAATTCAAAATCGGATATATTAATTGTATGTTTGGTTATTACAACCACCTGAATCGTCGGATCGATCATTTTGATTCTATTGATCAGGTCTCCGCCTCTAATTGAACCCGCAATCTGATAATCCATTATCACGATATCAATTTCATTATCGTTGGATAATATATCTAAAGCTTCTATGCCGTTGGAAACGACATTTTTTAATATAAAACTTTCATCCCTAAGTTTAAGCGTGTTTTTAACCCGCCTGACGTCAAAATCTTCGTCCTCAATTAATAATATTTTAATCATATTTTTTCCTGAATTTTTCTTTCAATTTTTTATAACAATATTAAAGCAAACGCCTCCCGAAGGAATATTTTCTACGTTCAACATCCAGCCGCATCTGTTCTTTGCAATTTGATAAGCAATATAGCATCCGTATCCTCTATTCGGTTCGGAACCGCTTTTGGTTGTCTTGTTCTCTTTGAAAATTCTTTGAATGCCGTCTTCGTCATCTTCCAATAATTCCGGAATTATCCCGCCGCCGTTATCCGATATCTTTATTTCCGTTAATTTAGTATCCGAAAAATATCTCGTAGTAATATTGATAGTTACGCTTTGCTCGTTGGCGTGATCAATGGAATTTTGAATCAGCGGTTCCAAAATTTCCCAAATAACAAACTCATTTATATATACTGTCGGCAGGTTTTCATCTAAGTCTAACTTAAACCGAAATTGTTCCGATTTTGAAGAAAGACGGAGGAATAAATTATCGACGATAAATTTTATTACTTCGTTCAAATTTGTGTTAAACATTTGACCCCTAATTGTAGATATAGGCGGATCGTACCATTTCATATCGTAGATAACGCGCGAAACAAAATTCGAGTATTTATTTAGTCTGTGTACAATTTCTTCAATTCCATCTCCTTTTAATTTTCGGAGGTCTTCTTTAATAAATCCCATCACCTTTTCAGCTTTATGGTGAGTGTGATAAATTCTTTTCGTAAACAAAGATTCCTTTTCGTACATTATTTGTTCTTTTATATGTTCTTCTTGTTCTTTAAGAAAGAGTTTCTGCGCTTCGTCTCTTTCCTTTACTGTATAAGAAGAAATATAATACATCGCAAGCAGACCAAGTAGAATGAGCGAGGAATATATTATCGCGGTTTCGTCGTAATTAGAAATTATCTCGCGCGTAATGAAAGTAAAATCCGGCGTATTTTTCATATAAAGGGCGCCTACAAATTCTCCTTTTGGCACAAACGGAACAAGTATATTGAATGTCGCTAATCCTTCCCTTTGACTGAAAATTTCTTCCGAGTTTTTTATATTCAAAATATTCTTACGATAAAAGTCAATCGCCTCGGCATGTTTCAAATTCGCGCTATTATCTTTAACAGCTATTTCACTAAATACTTTCAAAAGCAGGTCGCCGTTATCAAGCGCGGTTAATTCATCGCCTCTTTCAACTAAAAGACAAATTTCCTCCACATTTTGCTGAAGAAGCTGCTGTGAGAAAATAATGTTGAACGATTCGACAAGCTGTCTCCTTTTATTTCGGCTGAGTTTTGCTTCGGAATCCACATTTTCCAAGAGAAGTTCCAACGAAGTTGTAGTCAAATTTGCCAGTCGTTCGGCGGCGTCTTTTTGATACCAATTCTGCGTATCGTTCAAAAAATTTTCGAGCGAAGATTTCTGCACAAATGAAATCATTATTTGGAAAATTAATAATACAGCAAAGAGAACCGTCACATGCCTGATTTCGAATCTGTATTTCCCGATATTATCGTATAATTTATTCTTTAATTCCATTACTTTAGAATAAGTTTA
>CAYNUJ010000011.1:0-32143 GCA_964400095.1 uncultured Melioribacteraceae bacterium | reverse complement strand
GAAACGATTGGAGACGCGCCAACATTAATGCTTTTCTCGATTCACTTTACCGTAAAGTGAAGAAAATAAACCCGCTTATTAAAATTGGATGCAGTCCCCTCGGCGTTTATAAAAACAAAAAACACGGCTGGTTTTTAACGGCAAGAGACGATGTTTTTCAAGATGCGCTTTATTATTTGAAAAATAAAATAATCGATTACTTGGCTCCTCAAATTTATTGGCCCGTAAAGTTTAACCCGTCATTTAAAAATTTGGCTGATTTTTGGACGGCAAATTCTTTCGGCAGAAATATTGTGCTTAATATAGCCGCGTATAAACCGGAAGTAAAAAAGGAAATTTTCAAGCAAATTAAAATTGCGCGTCAAAATAATGCCGCCGGAATTGCGATCTTCCGATATTCGAATATCAAATTTGATAAAAATATTAAATTCGGCAATTTTGTTTTCCCGAGTAAAATGCCGTGGATAGATAATTCCACACCCGGAACCCCGCGGCTTTTTTCGGCAAACGTTACCGGCATTGATCCACTTTCTATTGTTTTTTCATGGTCCGTCGCTTCGCAGAAATTAAGAAATTTTGCGTTATATAAGATTACTGATCGCGAGCGGAAATTATTCGCACTTCTGCCTTCCGGGAAAAACTCTATTCGGATTGAAATCAATAATCCGAAATCGGATAAGTACGTATTCGCGTTAAAAGGATTAAGTAAATTATGGAATGAGAGCCGGGACTTTTCCAGAGAAATTTCCCTTTATAAAGATTCGCTTCAGGTTATTTTCAATACGCCGGCAATAAAAGCGCCGATTCTTCTCACTTTGGGCGAAGAAAAATATATTAAATATTATTCCGAATCGCGCTCGGTTCTTTCCGTTTCTGCCGCGAATCGAATGACGGAAACTCTGCTGTTGAAAATTCCGGTCATACCGGGTTTAAATATCATTATTTTGCCCGAAGTTTCAGCCCCTTACGATAAGCTCAAATTAAAAGACGGAAGAAAATCTTTTATTCTTGCGCTGCCGTTCCGAAAAGAGTGATCAATTTCTCGGAAATGTTATTTGGCATAAAAGGAATGGGGGTATAAAGGTATAGTGGGTATAAGGAGCGTCTTCACTTTTGTAAAGCATTACGAAAAGTTTCTTATCTTTCGTTTTAGAATTTGAATCAAATGGAAATCTAAAAGTGGAAAATAATTACGAAGACTCAGGCGTAAGTTTAAAAGCCGGAGAAGAAACGGTAGATAAAATTAAAGAATTCGCAAAATCAACATTCAACAAAAATGTATTGACCGGAATAGGTCATTTCGGAGCTTTTTATAAATTAGACCTTGAAGGTTACCGGAATCCTGTGATGGTTTCGAGCGTGGACGGCGTAGGGACAAAATTGAAAATTGCCATTGCGATGGACAAACACGATACGATTGGGCAGGATCTTGTAAATCACTGCGTAAACGATATTGCCGTCGGCGGCGCAAAACCCCTTTATTTTATGGATTATATGGCGTTCGGTAAGCTGGTTCCCGAAACGGCTTCTGAAATTGTAAAAGGATTTTCCATCGCATGCAGAGAAAATAACGTGGCTTTAATAGGCGGCGAAACGGCGGAAATGCCCGGAATGTATGACGAAAGCGATTATGATTTATCCGGTACTATTGTAGGCATTGTTGACGAAGATAGAGTAATTACCGGCGCGGCTATTGAGAAGAGGAATGTTCTCGTCGGGTTAAAATCAAGCGGTCTGCATACAAACGGTTATTCATTAGCGCGTAAAGTTTTACTCGAAAAATTCAAACTTACCGATAAACCGGAGTCGCTTGAAAAGACAATTGGGGAAGAACTTCTCGAAGTGCATATTTCCTATCTTTCGTTTATTACGGAGGCGAAATCCGCGGTGCGGGTTAACGGATTCTCTCACATCACCGGAGGCGGAATTGTGGGCAATACAAATAGAATTTTACACGGCGATTTGCAGTTAATAATTGATTGGGATAGCTGGGAAATGCCTCCGATTTTCCGTTTGATTAAAGAAACCGGAAGAATTGCGGCTGAAGAAATGCGGAAAGTATTCAACCTCGGCGTAGGGTTGATTGCCGTTACGGATAAAAACTCAGTCGAGGAAACAATCACGCTTGCCGGCAAACACGGACATGAAGCGTTTGTTGTTGGGGAAGTGGAATAACTGAAAATTGAGAATGGAGAATTAAGAATTAAAAATGAAGAATTAAGAATTTATCTCAACAAACTTTTTTCGATTTGAGTTTGCTCGTTTTGCACAATAAAAAGTAGTGTACTATCAATCATACCGAATAAAGTATTAAATAGCTTCTCGGATGTATGACTGTCCGCAGGACGCGGTGCGTATGAATGTACGGTCCAATCATCCATTCATCCAGCCATCCTTAATATCATGACTTTCAACCGGCTTAATTTTTTATTCTTTTTTTTTGTTTTTTTTCCATCCGTGTAAATCTGTTCGATCTGTGTTATCAGTGTTCTAACGTCATCCGCGTTCTATATTTCTCCGCGTCTTTGCGTCTCCGCGGTAAAGAGTGAATCTTGCTTAACCACAAAGAGCGTGCAGGAAAATGTTGGAATTTGAATTTACGTAATTAGCAAAAATAGATTTCTCCTTTCGCTCCGCTCAGTCGAAATGACAGCAAACAAACGCGTCATTGCGTGGAGTCCCCTTTTTTCAGGACGACGAAGCCTGCTTTTCGGCAGACAGGCGATCTGTTATACAATTGCAAGATTTTGTTTTAGTGCATAATGCAACAGATCGCCCGCCAGAGGCGGATAAACCCCACTTCACTTCATTTCCCTCGAATTCCACGTCATTACGAGGAGTCCCGCTCTGCGGAGCGACGAAGTAATCTGTTGAATATCTGCACAATTTTGAGTCTTGCGAATAATGCAATTGATTGCTTCATCCGGCATCCGCCGGATTCGCAATGACGAATTATTTCCTTTTTAGTAGAGGCGATGAGGAACGGTTGTATTTTATTACCCATCCTGAAAAATCTGTATAATAATTATTAATTTTTCATTCTTCATTTTTAATTGTTCCTCTCCGTCTTTGCGTCTCCGCGGTAAAGAGAGAATCTTTAGCAAAACATATTTCAATTTAAAACATCTAAATAGATTAGGTCGATTTTTATTTTTGTATGACGTCACAACCGGAGGAACTATGAAAAAATTATTTTCCATTCTTTTAGTCGTTTCCAACCTCTCTTTCGCTCAAAATCTTTTTACGCCGTTGAACATTCAGCAAGCCTACAAACAGAAAACCCGCTCTTACGACGGCAAACCAGGCGAAAATTACTGGCAGAACTCGGCGGATTATTTTATAGCGGCGACAATCGAACCTTCCACTAAGCTGTTAAGCGGACGCGAAGAAGTTATTTACCACAACAATTCTCCCAAAAGTTTGAAAAGCATCACGCTCCGATTGTATCCGAATTATTATAAAAAAGGCGCGCCGCGCGATAACCAAATATCCCCCAAAGCGTTAACCGACGGTATGATAATCACTTCTCTGTCAATAAATGAGGAAGAGATTAAATTGAAAGAAAATCCAAATGTTTCCGTGCGCGGCACAAATATGACAATCAAGCTCGAGAATGATATTTCCGCAAATTCTTCCGTACAGTTGGACGCCGAATGGAGTTTTTATATTCCTTTTGAATCGAGAATGAGAATGGGGCAGTATGATTCCACTTCTTTTTATGTCGGTTATTGGTATCCGCAGATTGCGGTTTACGACGACGTGGACGGATGGGACAAAAACAACTACGGCGGAACGACGGAGTTTTATAACGATTTCAATAATTACAACGTTGAGATAACCGTTCCCGAGGGATTTCTTGTTTGGGCAGCCGGACTTAACAACAACATCGACGAACTGTTGAAACCCGAAATTTATGAAAGATGGCAAAAAACGAGAACATCCGACGAGGTAATTAGACTGGTTACAAAAGAGGATTACGCCGAAGGCTCGCCCACTATTGAGGACGATTTTAATACATGGAGTTTTACCGCTGAAAATATAACCGATTTCACTTTCGGCACAAGCGATCATTATTTGTGGGATATGTGCAGTTTAATTGTGGATTCGTTGACGGGACGACGCACGGTTGTGGACGCGGCGTATAAAAAGGAATCGAAGGACTTTTACGACGTGGCGCAAATTGCCAAAGAATCTATCGGATTTTTATCGACAACAATGCCCGCAGTTCCATATCCGTATCCCAAATTAACCGTGTTCAACGGAAGCGGCGGAATGGAAGCTCCTATGATGGTGAACGACGGCTCGGCTGGATCAATTGCGGGAACAGTGGGAGTTACCTCGCATGAAATTGCGCATACATATTTTCCGTTTTATATGGGAATAAACGAAAGAAAATATGCGTGGATGGACGAAGGCTGGGCAACTATGCTGCCTATGGAATTTCAAAAAGAGCGCGGAGGTTCGGATCCGCTGCCAAGAAGCGTAAAGGGATTTTCCTATTCTGCAGGAAAAGAGATAGAATTGCCCATGATGATCCCTTCTACTCTGATGCACGGAAGAACTTACAGAACCGCCTCATATACGCGTCCGGGGTTGGCTTATTATTTCCTCTACGATATGCTCGGGAAGGAAAAATTTCTAAAAGCCCTTCATCTCTATATGGAGAGATGGCACGGAAAACATCCCTTGCCCTACGATTTTTTCTATTCATTTAGCGAAGGAGCGGGCGAAAACCTCGACTGGTATTGGATTCCCTGGTTCTTTGAAAGAGGTTATCCCGATTTGAAAGTTAAAGATGTTAAAGAAAACAGAGGCAGTTTCAAAATTATTGTCGATAAAGAAGGTTCTATTCCCGTTCCCGCCGCGCTGACGGTCACCTTTTTTGACGATTCCGAGGAGGAAATTTATAGAACCGCCGACGTCTGGAGAGATAATTCCGAAATTGAAATTGAACTGAATTCAAAGAAGAGAATAAAGCGCGTTAAAATAGATAAAGATAAAACTCCCGATGTGAACGGCTCGAACGACGAATGGGTTCTTGAGTGACGTTGCTCAAAGATTTATAACGGCAAACATTATTCACTTGAATAATGTTTTCATTTTAGTGATATTGGAATTTAAATAATTGCAAGGAGCGCAGATGAGAAAGAAAAATATATTAATGGTATCTATTATTATCGCCGCGTCGCTTTTATCCGTTAAAGCGCAAAATATTATTCATAACGATAAAGGCTATATGTTCGGCGATAGAATAGTTGTAAAATTCGCCAATGTTACTCTTAATAAAAGCGCCGATATACCGACGGCGTTTACTAAAGCGTTTGAAAACTTCGGAATTGTTTCAATAGAAAAACGCTTTAAATTGAAGAAAACTATCGCGAAAGCGAATATACCTTTAAATAAAATTGCGGTGCTTAAATATGCATCTCCGCTAAATCCGGAATTTCTTTCTCGGAAAATAAGCAAGCTAAAAGGAATTGAATGGGCGGAGCCGTATTATTTGGATGAACTTATGTATGTACCGAACGATCCGAGTTACTCGAGTCAGTACGGGTTGAAAAATATTCAAGCGGAATTGGCATGGGATGTAACAAAAGGCGATTCCTCGATTATAGTGGCGATTGACGACACCGGAGTGGATTGGGATCATCCCGATTTAGCGGCAAATATTTGGGTGAACGCCGGCGAAATAGACGGAAACGGAATAGACGACGATAACAACGGATATATCGACGATGTGCGCGGCTGGGATTTCGGCGGAACGTCGGGAACTCCGGACAACGATCCTATGGAAGACCGCTCAGATCACGGCACTCACGTTGCCGGAATTGTTTCCGCGGTTACGGATAACGGCGCCGGTATTGCTTCAATAGGCTACAACACTACTATTATGCCGGTAAAAACGGCGCAAGACGATATCCGCGCCGATAACGGTCAGGCATTAATTGCATATGGCTACAGCGGTATAATTTATGCTGTGGATAACGGAGCCAGCGTTGTTAACTGCAGTTGGGGAAGTTATAATTATTCTATTGCCGCGCAGGAAGTAATTGATTATGCGGTTAAAAAAGGCGCTCTTGTTGTTGGCGCTGCGGGTAATGAAAATGTTTCCGAAGTTATTTATCCCGGCGCTTACAGAGGCGCGCTTTCCGTGGGTTCGGTAAATCCAGCCGACGTTAGATCCACATTTTCGAATTACGGAAAATTTGTTGATGTAATGGCTCCCGGCACTTCCATTTACAGCACATGGCAGGATAACGTTTATACCTCTCTCAGCGGCACGTCGATGGCGTCTCCGTTGGTTGCAGGATTAGCGGCGCTGGTTTACGACGTATTTCCCAATTATACGCCCGAACAAATTGCCGAGCAAATAAGAGCCACTTGCGATAATGTCGATTCCGTAAATTCATCAGTGGTGACATTTATCGGTTCCGGCCGAATTAATGCTTATAGAGCAGTTACCGAAACCGCGACGAAATCGGTTAGACTTATGTCAATAACTTTTGCCGACGAGGGAGACGGTGACGGAATACTCGAGCCGGGAGAGCAGGTTGGCGTTACGGCAAAGTTTAAAAATTTTCTCAATCCGCTTTCCTCACTCTCTATTACATTCGAATCTAAATCGGCTTATGCTACTGTTTTAAACGGAGGTTTTTCTCCCGGAGCGGTGGGAACTCTGCAGGAATTTGATAACTCGTCGTCTAAATTTATTTTTACCATTTCCGATTCCGCTCCCGAAAATGCGGAACTTGATTTTTTTATTTCATATTCCGAAAACGGATTGAACGGATTCGATTGGGCAAGCGTTTCGGTTAATCCGACCTACAGAACTCAGAGCGGAAATATGATTTCCGTTACGTTAACAAGCAGAGGAACAATCGGATTTAACGATTATCCCGAAAATATTCAAGGCGATGGATTTTCGTTCGACAGCTCGCCTAATCTCTTATTCGAAGGAGCTTTAATTTACGGCACATCGGAAACTAAAATTGCAAACGCCGCGAGGGATAATACCGGAGATCTTTCCGATGATGATTTTTCAGTAATTGCGCAGTTCGTATTGAGCGTTCCCGGCGTAGTCGCCGATCAGCAGGGACTTTCGGTTTTCGACGACACTAATGCGGGCGCTTCGGGATTAGGGATTGAAACGGAAATGCGTTCTTATTCATTTGCCAATTCACCCGACGATAATTACGTTATTTTAAGATATATTTTTAGAAATAATTCCGGCGCCGATATAAACGGAATGCGGGCGGGATTATATTTCGATTGGGATATTGACGAAAGCACATATGACGATAATGTTACCGATTACGACAGTACGGGCGGATTCGGTTACGCTTACAGCAGCAGTATGAGTTCTCAATCGATGTATTTAGCCTGCGCGCTTCTTTCCTCCGGAGACTATAGTTTTTACGGAATAGAGAACGGCGATGCGAGAAAAAGCAGAATAAATGTTTACGACGGATTCAGCGATCAGGAAAAATGGACTTCCCTTTCAAAAGGAACTTCTATCACACAAGCGGGACCTACCGATATATCCTACGTTGCCGGAGGCGGACCGCTTAATATTGCCGCGGGAGACTCCGCCGAAGTTGCTTTTGCGATTATCGGCGCGTACAATATTGCCGATTTAAGAACGGCTGCCGAAAACGCGAAGAATAAATATGACGGTTTTGTTACTTCCGTTAACGGCGGAAAAGAGGTTAATCCTCCTGAAAAATTCGCGCTGTTCCAAAATTATCCGAATCCGTTTAATCCGGCTACGAGTATCAAATACAACGTGCCGTCATTAGTCAATAATTTATCGTCGTTGGTAAACTTATCAATTTATGACGTTCTCGGAAGAAAAATTGCGACGCTTGTGAACAAAGAGCTGACGCCCGGAAGTTACTCGGTTACGTTCGACGCAGGCTCCCTTTCGAGCGGAGTTTATTATTACCGCTTGGCTGTCTTCGCGGGTTCTTCCGCTAATTCGAGTAAATTGAATGCGGAAACTTTTGTTGAAGTTAAAAAAATGATGCTGCTTAAGTAGCGTTGATAAGAAGTTTTAACGCTAATCTTAACATAATATGCGACGCTCTCCTTTGCTAAAGCGAGGAGAGCGTTTGTGTTTTTATCCGTATAAATCTGTTATATCTGTGTTATCAGTATTCTAACGTCATCCGTGTTCAGATACTTCTCCGCGTCATTGCGGCTCCGCGGTTAAAAGAGAACCTTGCTTAACCACAGAGGGCACGGAGAAGGCGCAAAGGTCACAGAAGAATAAAATGTTCAGAATTAAACATTCGGTAAATCTCAAATCAATAATCTTCAATCGCAAATCGTCATTTTTCCTAAAAGGATGCAGCGCATAATTGTTCTTCTCCCATCCGCGCAAATCCGTTCAATCCGCGTCATCAGCGTTCAGATTCTTCTCCGCGTCTTTGCGGCTCCGCGGTTAAAAGAGAACCTTGCTTAACCACAGAGGGGGAAAGTTGGGATTTGAATTTACGTAATTATCGAAACAGATTTCTCCTCTCCCGACAAAATACTTCGGGATCGTCGAAATGACAGAAGGAATAAATCATTCATCAAATTGCATTTTTTACAAATACCTTTTCAAATATTTCGCGGTATAGGAATTTTCGCATTTAATTAAATCTTCCGGCGTGCCGGTAAACACAACATATCCTCCCTTGTCTCCCGCTTCGGGTCCCAAGTCGATTATATAATCGGCGTTTTTAATTATATCCAAATTATGTTCAATTATTACCACGGAATTATTATTGGTCAAAAGCATGTTGAAACATTTGAGCAGTTTATTAATATCGTCGAAATGCAGACCCGTTGTCGGTTCGTCGAATATGAACAATGTGCGTTTGTTTTCTCTATCCGCAAGCAGGTGCTGCGCGAGTTTAATTCTCTGCGCTTCCCCTCCCGAAAGGGTGTTGGAAGGCTGTCCGAGTTTGATATAACCCAGCCCCACATCGCACAGCACTTTAGCGTATTTCTCAATTCTTTTATTGCCACGAAAAAAATCCAGAGCTTCAACGGCGGTCATATTCAAAACATCGACTATATTTTTTCCTTTGTATGTTATTTCCCTCGTTTCCTTTTTAAAACGAGTTCCCTTGCAGTCTTCGCATTCGAGATAAAGGTCGGCGAGGAACTGCATTTCAATTTTAACGTAACCTTCCCCCTGGCACATTTCGCATCTGCCGCCGGAAACGTTAAATGAAAAATAGCCCGGCTTGTAGCCGCGCGCCCTTGCCTGCGGAGTATTGGCAAAAAGATTTCGTATATGCTCAAAGCCTTTAACATAGCTGATTGGGTTAGACCTCGGAGATTTACCGATGGGCGATTGATCGACTATTTGAATTTCATCAATAAAAGAAACGCCTTCTATTGAATTGTATTTCCCGACTTTTCCCGGGTTTTCGCCTTTTAATTTTGCCAGACCGCCGTAAAGAACGTCGTTTATCAGCGTGCTTTTACCCGAGCCGCTAACTCCGGTTACAACAACAAACTTTTTCAGAGGAATATCTACGTTAAGGTTCTTCAGATTATTTTCTGCCGCGCCGAAAATTTTTATAACCGGAGTTTTGTTTTTTCTTCTCTCTTTCGGAAGAGGAATTGATTTTTTGCCGGATAAATATTGTCCGGTTAAAGATTTCGGATTATCATAAATTTCTTTATAATTTCCGACGGCAATAATTTCTCCTCCGTGCGCGCCCGCTCTCGGTCCCATATCGTAAATTAAATCCGCCTCCTCCATCATTTCTTTATCGTGTTCAACAACCAAAACCGTATTGCCGATATCCCGAAGCGATTTTAATATTCCTATCAATTTTGAATTATCCCTCGGATGAAGACCGATCGTCGGTTCGTCCAACACGTAAAGAGTTCCTATAAGCGCCGAGCCGAGAGATGTAGCGAGGTTTATTCTTTGAGTCTCACCGCCCGAAAGCGTGCTGCTTAATCTGTCGAGTGAGAGGTAACCGAGTCCGACGTCATTAAGAAATTTCAATCTTTTTCTAATTTCCTTAAGAATTCTTCCGCCGACTTTTAAGTCGAATTCAGACAAACGAAGATTCTCGAAAAACAAATAGGCGTTCTCAATTGATAGTTGAACCAGATCGAAAATGGAATTGTCCGCTATTTTTACCTGCAGGGATTCGCGGCGCAATCTGGAACCTTTACAAGCGTGGCATTTTGTATAACCCCTGTATTTGCTGAGAAGAATACGGATATGCATTTTGTATGTTTTCTTTTCCAAATCCTCAAAAAATCCGTCTATTCCCTTAAATTTATCGAACCCCTTCAAAATTAAATTTTTCTGCTCGTCGCTTAATTCTCCGTAAGGAATATGGAGCGGAATATTTTTGCTTTTAGCGGAAAGTATAAGCTGGCGGAGATACTTGCTGTATTTCATCGAACGCCACGGGGCTATCGCTCCTTCGGATAAACTCAAAGCGGGATTCGGGATAACCAAATCCATATCATATCCCATTGTTTTGCCGAATCCCTGGCAAACGGGACACGCGCCGAACGGATTATTAAAAGAAAAGAAACGAGGTTCGGGTTCCTCGTATATGATGTCGCAGCATTCGTAAAAACGGCTGAACGAATGGATTTTATTTGTTTCCGCTTCAACTATCGCAAGGCGTCCTTCGCCTTCTTTGAAAGTGATTTCCATTGAATCGGCATATTTTTCTCGAACTGCGCCTCTCGTTATTTTGAGTCTTTCAATAACAACATAAATATCGTTTTTTCGTTTGGGAGCGACTTTATCTTCATTTAAATCGTACACTTTATTTTTATAAAATATTCTAAAGAACCCCTGCTTTTTAAGCACATCGAGTTCTTCTTTAACGGTTCTTTTTTCGTGATGGTGAATGGGAAAAGTAAGGAAAAATTTTGTTCCCTCTTCAAAGGATTCCATAAATTCCGCAACTGTTGCCACGGTATCTTTATTTACTTCTTTACCGCAGTTAAAGCAGATAGTTTTGCCGACACGCGCGAACAGCAGTCTAAGATAATCATAAATTTCAGTGCTTGTTCCCACCGTAGAACGGGGATTACGCGCACCGGTTTTTTGTTCTATTGCCACGGCGGGCGATATTCCGTAAATAAAATCGACCGCGGGTTTGCTCATACGTTCTAAAAATTGACGCGCGTAAGACGACAGGCTTTCCACATATCTTCTTTGTCCTTCGGCGTAAATTGTATCGAAAACGAGAGAGGATTTCCCTGAGCCTGAAACGCCCGTAAACACCGCAAGTTTATATCGGGGAATTTCAACGTCAATGCGTTTTAAATTATGTTCGCGCGCGCCTTTTACAATTATTTTATCTTTTTCTATCTTTATTTTATTCGTCATCATTTATTTATCCAAACCTTTGCGAAACTTCCTTTTGTTATATTGAGGGGCTGTCCAAAAAGTCTAAAAATGTCATTTCGATCCCGACTTGTCGAGAGAGAAATCTATTAAATTCGCTCTGTTATCAAAGATTTCTCACCCCGACTCCGTCGGAGTTCGAAATGACAGATTGCTTTTTGGACAACCCCGGGAGTTTAAAAGTCCCTCCTATCAAGCAATGCTGTCAAATTAAGCGAGCAAATGGGGCTGAAGCCGTTTAACTTAAGTCGCAGAAAATATTTCTCAAAACTAAACTTCTAAAATAGCAAAATTGAAACTGCATAGTGAAATGTAATTGCCTTTAATTTCACGCCTCGGCATTATTATAAGCGCATTAATACGAATTTGCATCTAAAAACAACACTCGATTGCGAAGGAGCGCAAATATTAATTTGAGGAGCGGCAATAAAAAAAATCATAAAAACATTGAACATTTCCGATTTTTTTTGTATTTAGAAGTTAGGATTTTGCAAACAGCGGGAGAAATGTCATGGCAAGAAATTATTACCAGGAAAACAAAGAATATCGGGAGCGCACAAAGAGGAATATGCGCGAAAGATATCATAAAGACCCGGAATATCGGAAGATGACAAACGAACGCGCAAAGAAGCGCTATCACGAAGACCCCGAATACCGTGAAAAAACTATTAAACGAGCTAAAGCGCGTTACGAAAAATTGAAAGCTCGGCAGAATAAATAAACGATTTTATTCCGCATATAAAAAAACCGCGATCCTTGTATATGGACCGCGGTAATTTATTGCGAACAATTTCCGGATTATTCCACTTTAAAAAGATCGTCGCTTATCTCTATATTTGTTTCAATTTTGTCCGCGCTAAGCAAAATGGTTTGAGGTCCCATCGACTGATTAAGTTTTTGCGGAAATTTTACTCCGTCAACGTCTTTGTAGTCATGAAAATCAATCGTTTGATTAAATGAGCCTTGCGGAGTAGAAATAGGCGTAATTTGACGAACAAGCAGTCCAGACTGAACGTCGTAATATTGAGTCCATTTACTTCCCCATGGAGTATTGAGAATCACTTTGTACGCGTCATTTCCATTGATGGATTCCATTCCTACGAGTTCCGGTTTAAGACCCAGCTTGTCGTAGTCCAGAAAGGAATGCATATTCGCTTGAATCTTCATGCTTTCCAGTTGTTCTCCTTCGAGATTTTTCTTCTGTCCCATAGCTTCGGAGAATCCTTTTTCGCCGTCGAATACGGTTTTCTGCTGAAATACTCCCGCGTCCACCATCTGATAATATTTATTCGGTAATTTCTGCGTAATTGTAATAGTGAGATCCATTCCCTGCACGCTTCCCTTATATACGGAAGTTCTGGTTTTAATTGCCATAACTTTTTCCTTGCCGCCGATTGCGTCAACGTATTTATCTAACACCGCTTTCACGGTTAGACCTTCGGGAAGTTTTTTAGCGGAGGGATCGTATTTGCTGCCGTCAACATCGTAGTAAGAAATTTTTCCGCTTAGGCTGTATTTTTTCAATTTATCGCCCACTTCATCGCCGCTGCCTACAACAATAATATAAGCTTTGTTCGGCTTGATATATTTCTTTGCCATCTTCTGAATATCTTCAACGGTTACCGCTTCAACATTTTTCAGATAGTTTTTATAGAAATCCTTAGGAAGATTGAATCTTTCAATATTGAGAGCAAAATTCGCTACAGTCTGAGGTCTCTCTAAAGATCTTGAAAACGAGCCCATCATAAAATTCTTAACGCCGGTTAGTTCTTCTTCGGTAACTTTTTCCTTGCGGAGTTTCTTCATCTCCTTCAAAACTTGAGTTATAGAACTATCCGTAACTTCATTTCTCGCTTCGAGCGTAGCGTCGAATTGTCCGATGAGTCTGTCGGAAGCGAGAGAAGAATGCGCTCCGTATGTAAAGCCGTGATCTTCTCTTAAATTTTGATTTAATCTCGAAGAAAAACTCCCGCCTAAGAGATTATTCATAACGGTTGCGGCTATTACATCGGGCGAATTTTTTTCCAGTTTAACGGGATATCCCACATGAATTACCGATTGAACCGCGTTCGGTCTATCGACCAAAGCAACTTTTGTAACAAGCGGAGCTTTAGGAGTTTTATATTTAAAAGTCGGAACTTCTCCTTTCTGCCATCCGCCGAAATATTTGTTTACAACTTCTTTTGCTTTGTCGAGAGTGATGTCGCCGACGATCGCAAGAAAAGCGGCGTTCGGTTTAAAGTAAGTGGCGTAATATTTATTACACATATCGAGATTAATAGATTCAACGGTTTTTTCCGTTACAATTTCTCCGTACGGGTGATTAGTACCGTAAAATAAAGCTTTTCTAATTTTCCTAGCGATTGCGCCCGGGTTGTCTTTTTCCGAAGCCAGAGCCGAAAGACGCTGCTTTTTAAGTTTGTCCAATTCTTCCTGTTTAAATTCAGGGTTCAATACGACATCGGACATAATATCGAGCAGCTTGTCCATGTGTTTAACCAGCGATGAAGCTATAACGCTTGTGCTTGACGTATAAAGACTCGCGCCGATAAAATCGACTTCTTCGTCAATTTGATCTTTCGTGCGGTTTTTAGTTCCGGTTCTCAAAAGTTCGCCCGCCATTTCCACGTATCCTGCGCTATCGCCTTCTAGAATCGGATCGCGGTCAATTAGCAGTCTGAATGTAACCCGCGGCAGTTTATGATTTTCAACAACAAAGACCTTTAATCCGTTATCGAGCTGAAACGATTCAATATCGCCTATTTTAATTTCGGGCGCCGGGCCGGCTTTCGGCTGCTTGCTTCGGTCCACTTGAGCAAATGCGGCAGAGGCAAAAAGGATCAATAAAAGAATTGATAAAATTTTGTTTTTCATTTTTATACTCCAGTAATTAAACTTCAAAATTGATTAACTTTTTTTAGCCGGTTTTGGCAAATAATAAAGAACCACGCGGTTCTTCTTAGTTAAATATTGTTTTGCGACGCGCTGAATATCTTCACGGGTCACTTTCATAAATCTTTGAATTTCGGTATTTATTAGATTCGTATTGCCGAAATAAACATAGTAATCCGCAAGGCTTTCGGCAATACCCATCATAGTGGAGTTGCCGCTTACAAAATTATTTTCCACTTGATTTTTTAGCTTCTGAAACTCGGTTTCGCTAATCAATTCATTTTTAACTTTCTCCAATTCGGAATCCATTGCCGATTCCACTTCTTCCGGTTTAACGCCTATATTAGTAATTGCGTATGAGAGGAAAAGACCGGGGTCTTCCATTGCGAGCGGAAAAGATCCCGCCTGAAGCGCGAGCTGCTGTTTGTCCACAAGCGATTTGTAAATTCTCGAACTCTGTCCGCTTGAAAGGAGCGTGGTTAACATTTTAAGAGCGTAATAATCATCGGTTCCCTGCGCGGGAATATGATAAGCTTCGAGCACGAGCGGAAGACGAATATTATCCAGAACCGTATCCCTTATTTCGGCGGTTTGTGGAGGTTCTACAACATCCGGTCTATTGATTTTTTTCGTTCCTTTTGGAATTGTGCCGAAATATTTTTCAATCCATTTCTTTGCCTGGTCAATGTTGATATCGCCTGCAATCGAAAGAGTAGCGTTTTGGGGAACGTAATAAGTCTTGTAAAAATCCATGAATTCGTCTATCGTGGCTTGATCTATATATTGCGCCGAACCTATCGGCGTCCAGCGGTAAGGATGCACTTTGTACGCGTGGGAAAATGTCTGTTCGAGAACCGAACCGTAGGGCTGATTATCCAATCTCTGTTTGCGTTCCTCTTTCACAACCTTTCGCTGAGTCTCCACTCCCACACTGTCGATTTTAAGATGAAGCATTCTTTCGGATTCGAGCCAAAGTCCGAGTTCAAGCTGATTCGAAGGAAATATCTCGAAGTAGAATGTTCTGTCGAAAGTTGTATTGGCGTTTAAGGTTCCTCCGGCTTTCTGAACTATTTTGTCGTACTCGCCTCTTTCGATAAACTTAGAACCTTCGAACATTAAATGCTCAAAAAAGTGCGCAAAGCCGGTTCTGTCGGATTTTTCATTTTTAGAACCGACGTGGTAAAGAACCGAAACTGCCGCGATCGGCGTTGAATGATCTTCGTAAAGTATTACATGAAGACCGTTATCAAGGTCGTATTCGGTGAATTCAATTTTACGCGCGTCCTGCGCGGTAAGCAGAGACACACTCAAGAAAAAAATGATTGTTAAGAAGACTTTTTTCATTATTAACCATCCCATTAATTGATTGAGAAAATATTGTTTTCAATTTAGAAACAAAAATAATTAATTTCCGTTTAAATAAGACGCTTTGAATCTTTATTTGTTTGCTTTACAAATGTTTCAGTACAGACATATTTTACCTTCTGTTGATCAAAATCAAATGTTTTATTTCACAAGAGCAAAAGTGAAATTCGCCGAAAAATTTACGCTGTAGCTTTGGGGAATTTCCAACAAAGAACTTTCGGAAGCGCTTGACGCTACCAAATATGCGGCGCTCCTCGCTCCTCGTCTGCTTCTGTTATTAGAACTAATCTCTATTACTCCGCCGACCTTCAACCCTAAGTTATCGGCGTAAATTTCGGCTTCTCTTTTAGCGGCTTGAGTTAATTTTTTAATTCCTTCTTTTCTAATCTCTTCAATTTTTGTTGAAGAAAACGTACTGCGGAATTCGTTAATTCCGTTTTTCAACAATTTAATTTGCAGCTTTTCATATTGGTCGAAATTGTGAAGAACTAATTTTATTTTCTGATTGGTTCTGTACAATTCTTCTTTATTCTTCATTCTGCTCTTTGATATACTCAATAGCGAATAGGATACGCTGGAATCGGCTATGCCCGAATTTTTAATCAAATCGGCGAGTTTGCTTTCTTTTTCTTTATGAATTCTGTACGCTTCTTCCGGGCTGGAGTTTTCTTCGGAGATGCTGATTTGGAAAATTATCAAATCCGCTTTAACTGAAATTTCCGAATTAGCGGTAATTTTGAAGATTGTCGGTTTTTCGGTTTGACCTAATAAAACGGTTGAAATTAATACGGCGAACGTAATGATTAATTTTTTCATTTTTCCTCCCAAACATAAATATTCAAAAGCGCATAACAGAGATTACTTTTCGCAAGGTAAATATTTAGACTGCATTTACCAAACAATAATTACGAGTTGAACAGAATCACGGCGGTTATTGTTTCGAAAATTTCATAACCGATAAAGTCGCGAGCGTTTGAATTCCGTTTCCCTTTCCGAATTCCGTTAAGCCTTCGCCGGTAGTTGCGGTAATTCCCACTTCATCTTTTTTCAGATTAAGCAGAGCGGCAATTCTATCTTTCATTTTTTCGATATGTTTCGATAGCTTTGGTTCCAAGCATTCAATAGAAACGGCGCAGTGTAAAATTCTGCAATTTTTTAAATATTTTTGAGCGTGTTCAAGATAAACCGCGCTGTCGGTAATTCCTTCGTTCTTGCATAATTCGTCGGCGTATTTACCGAGAATATTTTTACCCGAAATACTCGACACCGCGTTTGTTATTGCGTGCAGAACCGGATCGGCGTCGCTGTTTCCTTTTAACGATTTTTCATATTCAATCTCAATCCCGCCCAATATAAGCGGCTTGCTTTTTTCATCTTCAAACTTATGACTGTCCTGCCCCAAACCCGTGATAAAAATATTAGAATTATTCAATACTTCACCTCAAATGTTTTAAATTCACCGGACGGTTCTTTCCAGATAATGTTGGCGTTTTTTACGTGCGCGCTTGAAGGACCTATTTTAATTAGTTCGAATAACTCAATCAATTTTTCCTTCGGTCCTTCCGCCACGGTAAGAACCTCGCCGGTATATAAATTCTGCGTGTAACCTTTAAGTCCAAGCGACGCGGCTTTCCTAATAACATAGTAACGAAAGCCAACGCCCTGCACCAATCCGTTTACAATTATTTCAGCTCTTGCTTCTTCCATTTTTTAAAAATATTATATCGTACGATTCCGAAATTATCAATCCCGTAAAAACTAACACGGAGCCAATCAATCCAAAATTAGTGATTTTTTCATTTATTGCAAAGTAAGCTATTGCCGCCGCGAAAATCGGTTCGAAGGAAAAAATAATTCCCGCCTTTGTAGGCGTTACGAAACGCTGGTATTTTGTTTGCAGAATTGTTGTAATAAGCGTCGCAAAAATAGCGGTATAAAAAATACCGAGGGCGAGATCGCCAGTGAAATTGAGGCGCAAAGGCTCCAACCCGGATGCTGAAAAGACAAGAGCCGCTGTAGAACTTAAAATAACCGTAACGATTATTTGGTAAAAAACCAGCGTCCAAATATTCATTCTGCCGGAAACCATATCCAAATAAACAACGTAAAACGCGTAAGCTATAGCGCATAAAACCGTCAGCGCGTCGCCCAAATTAAAATTGCCGCCGAGTTCGTCTAAAAAATTTTTCAGCGAGCCTCCGCCGGAAGACAAAAAAAGTATTCCCGTAAAAACCAACACCGTCCCTATGGCGGCGCCGATTGTAGGAAGTCTCTTTTCCAGCGTAGTTTGGAGAATGGGAATCATCACAACCGAAGAGCCGGTAATAAATCCTGATTTTGTCGCGCTTGTGAATTTCAATCCGAAAGTCTGCGCGGCGAAACTGAAAAATAGAATCGCTCCGAGAATTACCCCGGGAATTACGTGTTCTTTTTTTAAGGGAAATATTTCTCTCCATTTCCATGGAATGAAAATAAGCGCCGCAAGGCTGAAGCGGAGCAAAATGAATACCATTGTCGATACGTCTTGAATTGATTCTTTAACAAGAACGAATGTGGCGCTCCAAATCAGAGTAACGATTAACAGCATGAATTCGCTTCTGTATTTAGAGCTTGTCAACGGCTTATCCTTCTTTCGGCGGAATATATCCGAAGCTTTTTAAAAACGTGGGATTGCTTCGCCAGTCCTTGCGCACTTTTACGCGTATTTCCAGAAATACCGGTCTTTGCAGAAATTCTTCAATCGCCTTGCGGGAAATTTCTCCGAGTTTTTTAATTTTCACTCCTTTTTTACCGATTATAATGGGTTTCTGCGTTTCTCTTTCCACAACTATAACGGCGGAGATGTAATCTTTGCCTCTTTCCCGTTCAATGAATTCCTCAATTAAAACTTCCGTACTGTAGGGAACTTCGTCCCGGTAGAATTCGAATATTTTTTCCCGAACAATTTCGGAAACGAAGAATCTTTCATTTTCGTCGGAAAGCTGGTCGTCGGGGTAAAACTTCGGACTTTCGGGTAAACGTTTAATTATGTTTTTTAGAACTAACTTAACGTTAACATTTAACTCCGCGGATACGGGAAGAATCTCTTCGAACAGTTCGGTATTTTCAAGAATTTTTATCAAGCGTTCCAATTTATCGGCGGTAACCAAATCGACTTTATTAATTACGCATATTTTTCCGATTCCGGTTTTACGCAATGCTTTAGCCGCGAAATCATTTTTGAGAGTTAGTTCGCCTAATGGGTCCTCGCTGATATCAATTATGCAGATAATTACATCCGCGTCGTAAACGGAGCGGGAAACAAATTCCATCATTTTTTCCTGCAGAAGATACGACGGATCGAGAATGCCGGGCGTATCGAGAAAAATAATTTGATTTTCGGGATCGTTATAAATGCCCAGCACTCTTTTTCTTGTGGTCTGTGGTTTGGCGGTAGTAATCGAAAGTTTTTCGCCGAGTATGGCGTTCATCAAAGTAGATTTGCCAACATTCGGTCTGCCTATTATCGCCGCGTATCCCGCTCTTGTTTTCATAATTCCTTTTTAATTGTTTCCGCAAAAATAATAATTGTTTTGCTTACGGAAGGAAAAAGATTTTGAGAATGGAATAACGGCGAATCAATAAAAATTATTTTTGGGAACACTGACCTGCCTGCGGTGGGCGGGCGGCACAGATTCAACAGATAATCACGGATGAAATGCTTCATAAAATTGAAATAATTTTTTGAATATGCTTCTGGTTTTGTGGGTACGTCCGAGCCAATAGTTCAACTATTTTCAAATTCTTTTTCTATCTCTTCAATTGGCGGCAAACTTGATTTCAGATAATCCGGCAGTGATCTTACAATCCCATTTTCCCAGTTAGAAACACCGATAGGGTTTTGCACTCCTGACAAGGAATATTCCACCACCATTTTGTTCTTTGATTTTACCAGCATATCCTTGCCGAATCCGTTTTCTATTGTTTTTTGTGCATACCAAAGTCGTAATTCGGGATCTTTTAATTTATTTAACAAAGTTATATTGCTTCGCCAAGGTATTTGTGCAACGGTACGTTGCACAATTTCAAAATTGCTCCAGGCTTCTGCAAATTTCCGCATATACTTAAGATTTCTCGGCGAAAAGCCGGACATATCGGGGAAAGATTCTTTTAAGTCGTGCGACATACGGTCAATTACTTTTGTCCCCCAACCTTCATCTTGCTGTTTTTCCAAAATTGCTCTGCCGATTTTCCAATATAAAACAATCATAGCGGAATTTGCCGACAGAACAGCTTTCAGACGTTCCCGTTTAATTTGCTCCTTTAAACCGCTAATAAAATCACGATAATTTTCGGGCATTTTTAATAAACTTTCCGCAACCGGAAATACAACTTTCTCTTTTTCTCTACCCCGTTGTTTTCTAATTGATTTCATATCTAAGCTCTTTAAAAACTTTCAACAGTTCTTTTTTCTATTATCCTTTTATAGGTTGATAATTAAAGCAAGGAGGCAGCCGGTATAACTAAATCGGGATTAGCTGCTTTTCCATTTAATTGTACAGCCGATAGAATAAGTTTCAGGCACGGAAATTTCCTTTCCTTCCAAATACTCTATTATCGCGTCGCGCAGATAAGTTGAGCGAACATTTTCCGGCTCCCGCCAGTTGTCGTCAAATTTTCCGTGATAAATTAATTCGCGGTCTTCTCCGAAAAGAAAAAACTCCGGAGTGTGCGTTGCGCCGTATTTTACGGCTGTTTCCTGCGATTCGTCCCGTAAATAAACAAAATTAAATCCCTTTTCCTCGGCTCTTTTAATCATCATCTCGAACGAGTCTTCGGGATAACCTTCGGCGTCGTTCGCGTTAATAGCAGCAATTCCCAATTCATCTTTAAACTCCTCTTGAAGCGCTATTATTCTTTCCTCGTAGGCTTGCACGTAAGGGCAGTGATTACAGGAAAATATTATCGATAACAGCTTTTTGTCGGCGAAGGAATCCAATTTATAAATTTTTCCGTCAACTCCGGGAAGTTCAAAATCTTGTGCCGGAGCGCCGATGTGTAATACTTCATTCATTTTTTTGTCTCCGTTTTTTTATATTAGGTAAATTCTTTCAATAAATATAATACAATAATGAAAAATCTTTTAGCGTTTTTAATAATACTTTTGTTCGCAAATCAGCTTTCCGCGCAAATATTTAACGATTATTCAATTTACGACAGCTACGAAAATTATAGGGAATCGCGGCTTAATCAAAGAAGGATCGACCCCGAAACGGTGAATTCGCTAATTAATGAATTAAAAGAAAAGAAGGATTTTGAAATAACTCTTCTCGGTTATTCGCTGGAAAACCGTCCCATTCATTCGGTAAAATGGGGGAACGGAGAAGTTAGAGTTCTGCTCTGGTCTCAAATGCACGGCGATGAATCAACGGCAACGCGGGCTTTATTTGATATTTTTAATTTTCTCTCTGATAAAAACAATTTTTCGAAATTGAAAGAATTGCTTAACCGGAAATTAACGCTTTATGTTATTCCGATGCTTAATCCCGACGGCGCGTACCGGTTTAAAAGGAGAAACGCTCTACTGATAGATTTGAACCGCGACGCCGAAAGACTCAGGTTTCCCGAATCTCAAATACTAAAAGCGGCGCAGGACAGCGTCAAACCGCAATTTGGATTTAACCTGCACGATCAAATGAAATATTATACAGCAGGCAATACTTTTAAGTCCGCCGCAGTCTCGTTTCTCGCCCCGGCGTTCAATTATGAAAAAGATCTGAACGATGTTCGAGAGAATACAATGAAAGTAATTGTCGATATAAAAAATACGCTGGAAAAATTTATTCCCGGTCACATCGGCAGGTACAGCGACGATTTTGAACCGCGCGCTTTCGGCGACAATATGGTTAAATGGGGAACTTCCTCCGTGCTTATCGAATCCGGCTGGTGGAAAAACGATACGGAAAAACAATATGTGAGAAAATTGAACTTTACGGCTATACTTTCCGCTCTGCATTCAATTGCTTCGAAATCTTATGAAGGAAATAATTCCGACGAGTACGGCAACATTCCGGAAAATGAAAAACTGCTGTTTGATTTGATTCTGCGCAATTGCGAAATTGACTACAACGGCAAAAAATACGCCGTGGATATTGCGGCGAAGAGAAAAGAAAAAGAATTGGGCGGCGGTAAATATTACTATGAAGGCTCAATCGAAGACGTCGGAGACCTTTCTGTATTTTACGGCTATGTGGATATTGATTGTTCCGGGATGACTATGCATCCCGGAAAGGTTTACGACGGAAAAAGTTTTTCTATCTCGGACTTCACGGAAGAAAAAATAGCCGGATTGCTGTCGAAAGGTTTCACGGATATACTTTTACAAGACGCCGATTTTAACGGCTCCTATTCCCCGCTGCCGATAAATATTACGTTTAATCCCAATTTTGAAAACAAGTTCGATATAGACGAAAATCCGAATTTTTACTTAACCGAAAACGGATCTGTCAGGTATGTAATTGTAAACGGATTTTTATTCGACGTAAATCTACGCAAAGGTTTTGCGCCGAATGGAATAATTGACGGAAAATAGCGGCTGTATAAAAAATACTGTCGAAAATAAAAGATAGAACTTAAAATAACTATATTGCGATATTATTAAAATAAGGCTTAAAAAAAAGATGAAGACAAATTTAATTATTATCGGACTATCCGCTTTATTAGCCTTTGGCTGCGGAGAGAAAAAACCTTTCGCCGATAAAGTTATTATCAACGCCGCGGTGGTAACTGTGGACGATAATCTTCCCGAAGCGGAAGCAGTGGCAATTAAAGGGGACACAATTCTTGCCGTCGGTTCGAACAAAATGATTGAAGAATTTATAGGCGAGAGCACCGAAAAAATCGACGCCCGCGGAAATTTGGTTATTCCGGGTTTAATTGAAAGCCACGCGCATTTTATAGGATTGGGAAATTCTAAAACAATACTCAATTTAAGTTCGGCTAAAAATTGGGACGAAATAATTGCCATGGCGGTGGAGGAAGCTCAGCGTAAAAAACCCGGCGAATGGATTATCGGACGCGGATGGCATCAAGACAAATGGGACCCCGTTCCGGAGCCGAATGTTAACGGTTATCCATTTAACGATGTGTTGAGCGAAGCCGTTCCGAGAAATCCGGTGATGTTTACTCACGCCAGCGGTCATGCGATTATTGCCAATAAATTCGCAATGAACCTTGCCGGTATTGATACGTCTGTCCACGACCCCGAAGGCGGACATATTGTGCGCGATACTACTACCGGAAAAGCGATAGGCGTGTTTGAGGAAGACGCTGAAAGTTTCATAACCAACGTTTATTATAAGTATTTAAATAAACTAAGCGCGGAAAAGAAAAATAAATTGGACAGAAAAAGATTCCTCCTCGCCGCTAAAGAAAGCCTTCAATATGGAATTACAACATTTCACGACGCAGGGGAAAGTTTTAAGGAAATAGACAGATTTAAAAAGTATATCGATGAGGGAATTCCCGCGCCGCGGCTTTATGTTATGCTATACGAAGATAACCCGGATACGCTTGCCGCTAAAATTAAAGATTATAAAATAATCGGTTACGGCGGAAACCGTTTAACTGTGCGTTCGATAAAAAGATATATGGACGGCGCGCTCGGCTCCAGAGGCGCGTTGATGCTGACGCCTTACAATGATATGCCGGATTATTCGGGATTGATGGTTACTCCGCTTAAAAGTTTGGAACGCGATATGCGCATTGCATTTGATAACGGTTTTCAAGTATGCACACACGCTATCGGCGATAGAGCAAACCGCTTAACATTGAATTTGTACAAAAAGATTTTCGGAGATACTGTCTCAGGCAATAATTACCGCTGGCGCATTGAACACGCACAGCATTTATCCACTTACGATATTCCCCGGTTCGCCGAATTGGGAGTTATAGCAGCTATGCAGGGAGTTCACTGCACATCCGACGCAACGTTTGTTATTCCCCGCCTCGGTAAAGAACGGGCAAGAAGAGGCGCGTACGTTTGGAGAAAATTAATAGACTCCGGAGCGGTAATCTGCAACGGAACGGACGCGCCGGTGGAAAGCGTTAATCCCTTCGCGTCTTTTTTCTCTTCGGTTACGCGCAAAACAAAGGATGGAATAGAGTTCTTCCCAGAGCAGAAAATGACCCGGCTCGAAGCGCTTAAATCCTACACAATTAATGGAGCCTACGCAGCTTTTGAGGAAAATATTAAAGGTTCTATTACTCCCGGCAAACTTGCGGATATAATTATCCTCAATAAAAATATCATGACGGTTCCCGCTTGGGACATTCCTAACGCCAAAGTTCTTTACACAATCCTCGGAGGAAAAATAGTTTATTCCGTCGAATAGCAATGAATTACGCCGATGAAATAAGAACCGAAAAAGCGATAATCGGGAAAGTTCTTCTTCCAAACGCCGGGGGAGCGGAAGTTTATGTAAAAAGGGAGGACTTAACTCATCCCGCTTTATCGGGCAATAAATGGAGAAAACTTAAATACAATTTGATTGAAGCCGAGCGAAGTGGAATAAAAACTCTGTTAACATTCGGCGGAGCGTTTTCAAATCATATCTATGCGGTAGCCGCGGCGGGCAAATTATTCAATTTCAAAACTATCGGAATCATTCGCGGCGAAGAGCGGCTGCCGTTGAATTCCACACTGCAATTCGCCGAGCAGAATGGAATGAAACTAAACTACCTGCCTCGGGGAATTTACAGAAATAGAAACGACGCCGGATTTCAAAAAGAATTAGCCTCAAGTTTCGGCGAATGTTATATTATTCCCGAAGGCGGCAGCAATCTATTAGCTTTAAACGGAATAAAAGAAATGATGGATGAAGTTGATCTCGATTTCGATATAGTTGTAAGCGCCGTAGGTTCCGGCGGAACAGCGGCGGGAATAATTGCCGCGATTGACAACCGGAAATATTATATCGGCATTCCGGTTCTTAAAAACGGGGAATATCTTAACGAAATTATCAGCGGATTTCTGCGGTCGTATGCAGGACGGAGTTACGATAATTGGCGGCTCGAAACCGGTTTTCATTGCGGCGGATTCGCCAAAATGAATAAAGAATTAGCCGATTTTATATTCAATTTCGAAACCTTGAATGATTTTAAATTAGATCCGATATATACTGCAAAAATGTTTTTTGCGGTGGAACAATTGATAGCGTCTGGTAAAATTCCGCGCGGCGTAAAAGTCCTAACCATTCACACCGGCGGACTGCAGGGGAGAGACGGAATGACGAAAAGAATGCAGATGCTGCTCGGCGCCGCTTAATGCCGCTTTAAAGATAATTAATTCCGATGTTCCTTTTGTGGATATAATTTTTTATTTTTCAGAACCATTTTATTATAGGGAGAGTTTATGGAAGAAAATAACAACGCTAATAATCAAATTTTGAACGAAGACGAGGAATTCGAATTAAACCATACGGATAAACTCGTTGGTGTTTTTACCGAACCAAAAATCACATTCGAAAGAATAGCAAATTTCCCGCCTAAAGTTATGGATTGGCTTTTACCTCTGTTTCTGCTTACTGTCGTGGCGGTATTTTCAAACATCATTATGATGAGCAATCCTACTATTAAGTATAAAATTATCGAAGAGCAGACATCCAAAATGGAGGAACAATTCGATAAATTAGTTGAGGAAGGAAAGATGACCCAAGAGCAGGCCGATACACAAATTGAGACTGCACGCGAATTTATGGAAGGCGGAACGCTCGGCACAATTATGCAGGTTGTTTCAACTGTCATAATGCTTTTTATTTTCTTCTTTTTAATTTCATTTGTCTTTTTCCTTCTCGCTAAACTGGTTTTCAAAGGGGACGGATCATATTCGGCGTCTATGGTGGCTTACGGACTGCCATTTTACATTGCTGTAATTCAGGTTATTTTAATGGTAATTGCGGCAATGGCAACCGACCGGCTTTTTGCGGATTTAAGTATCGCGTCGTTCCTTGATATGGACAAACACAATTTAGTGGGATTTATTTTGAGCAAAGCGGATATATTCTCAATTTGGTTCTACGGTGTTTTTGCCATCGGACTTGCAAAAATGCATCATTCGAAAGAAACCGGGAAATATATGGGACTGGTTTACGGAACATGGATTGGATTTAATCTTATTATTTTTGCTTTATCTAAAGCGTTTCCATTTTTCTCCAATTTTATCAGATAGTAATAATTCTTTAAGGTCACAAAATGTGACCTTAAAGAATAAGCGTGAGAAGCATTCGAAGTATCCGCTTTTTGTTTTCTATTGTTTCAGGTAAATTTACGTTAAATTTTCCATTAACCACTCGTGAAGAGGCTGTAATTCCCGGAAAGTTTTAACGGCAAACTTTATCGGATCGATTTTAGTTAAAGCGTTAACGTTTTCTTCTTTGTAAGCGTAAACTCCGTTAAAGAGTAAAAGCTCCGCGAATTTGTATTCCTTATCGAACCCGCGTGGAGTTTTCTTATAATTTTTCCCGCCTATTTCGTATCCCTTTTTTGTCAATTTCTTTAATATGCCGTCCAGCTCCGCGCCGTTTCTTTCGATAGCCGCCATTTTTCTATACTGATTTAACGTATCTTTTGCGAAGATATACATTCCGACAGCAATAAAAAAAATCTTGGGATCGACGTGAAAATAGAGCCCGCTCGATTCCATTTTTTTCCCGGGTCCCTCCCAAAAAATCACTCCGAGATTTGTTTTATAGGGACTTTTATTTTTCCCGAAGCGAACGTCGCGGTAAATACGGAAAATCGACTTGTCAATTTTCGGAATAGCTTGAAAATCGGGATTAATATCCGCAAGGTGAAGTCCTATTTCTTCCACCAACGCTTGAGCCGGTTTAAGGAATTTTTCTTCGTATTCATTTCTGTTTTCGGCGAACCATTCGCGGTTGTTGTTTTTTTCCAATTTTCTCAAAAATTTCAATGTATCAGCGGGGAAGTTTTCGAGATATTTTCTATCGGTCATATTTACCTACAAAAATTAGAAAAGGCCAATAGGGAATTCCGATCTTTTTCTTATAAATTATTGTTACTCCCATTTCTTCCAATGCGGGTAATACGTTAACCGCTCTGCAGCCAAGCGACAAAGAAGGGAATCTCCATACAATATTTTCTATGGCGTCGGCTATTTTTTTGTTTATTTTATTATCCGGTTCCGACGAGTGAGCGATTGCGATTAGACCGCCGGGTTTTAAAACTCTCAGCATTTCTTTAACTCCCCTTACAGGATCGTAAACGGGGCACAAGCTATAGGAAGATAAAACGACGTCGAAGCTGCTGTCGGAATATGGAAGTTTAAGCATATCGCCCACACTGAAATTGGCAATTGATTTTGCCGCGGAAGAATTAAATTTCTCTTTCGCTTTAAGCAGCATTTCTTTGCTCAAATCGAATAAAAATATTTTACCTTTTCCTTTCATTAATTCAGATGCGTATAAGGAAAGACTCCCCGTGCCTGCGCCGCAATCGAGAATAATTTTACCCGGCGAGACGGAGTTTTTAACTAATGCTTTTCTCCCGCGCTCGTCGGAAAAAGCGGTTAATAAACCGTGCTGCAAATCGTAACGGGAAGAAACTCCGGCATACACCTTGAGTAGTTTATCAATATTTAAAGAGGAACGCATTTTATTTGTTCATTTTAGTTGAATTGTAAAGCAAATTAAAAATTATTATTAACATTTCAAAAAATAATCCGGAACAAGTTTTTATGGCTCAACTCCAATTAACAACTTTAATATTCTTTAAATCATCTATGATTATTTTAACAGCATTATTGTCAGTAGGCGCAAAACCGTCGAATATTCCATCCCCTTTAACCCCGACGCCCACATTGTAACCTTTTTTGAATCCTTTTATCCATTGCAATAGGGAATCGGAATTTTCATTTGATTTGTAAATTATTGCATACCATCCCGCTACGCCTATAAGTTTTTCGCTCGGGTAATCCTTCGGCAGTATTCCGTTTTGTAATTCATTGTCGTCAATTATCGCTATTAATCCAACTCCGAAGGAATTATTATTCAGCGCCTCAGCCGGAGGTTTAGTAGTAAGACTTATTTTAAAAGTCATTTTGCTTTTATCGATTTCGCCTTTGCCCCAAATGTATGTATAATCGGGAGCGCCGGATTTTACGTCCCAAAAGACATATACGTTCATACTATCGGTTAACGCAACGTCTTTAACATTTTCTATTGTTCCGGTTATGTTGACGGATTCGCTGTTATCTTCGATTTTTGTCGGGCTATCGCAGCCGACGAACAGCGGCAGCGATAAAGAAAGGATTAAAAGAATTGTTTTCAGCATTGCTTCTCCCAGCATTTTTTACAGAATGTTTAATTTTAAAATTAAGCATCATTTTGATAAAGTCAACAAAATTATTAATCGCATAAAATTGATTTAAAAACCATAGAGCGTTATATTTGGGGTCTTGAAAAAATAAATGTATAGGAAAACAATGGCACATCATCAGTCGGCTAAGAAAAGAATTAGACAGAATGAAAAGAGAAAGTTGAGAAATCAGGCTTCGAGGTCGAAAATTAATACTTTGATGAAAAAAGTATATAAATCGGAGAATAAAGAAGAAGCCGGCGCGGCGTTAAGGGAAGCGGTTTCATTTATTGATTCAACCGTAAGCAAAGGAAGGCTTCATAAAAATACCGCGGCAAGAAGAAAATCTCAGCTTACGAAGTTTGTTAATTCGATTCAAGCGTAATTCTTAAAGATATTAAAATTAAAGGAATACATAAATGAATGTATTCCTTTTCTATTTTAAACGAATTACCCCAAGCTGGATTAATTCAAATCTTCAATAATCTCAGTTCCTTCCGGTTCGGGAAAACTGAATTTAACCGGAATAATATTTCCTTCGTTATCCATCTGTCTTTTCAGGCGTTTCCTTATTAATATACAATGCTCCACATGAACTCCCTCCTCTATCACGCAGCCGAAAATGTACGTAGAACCTTTTACGACGGCATTCGCTCCAACGCGCACCGGATACTCGTCGCTGCCGGTCATTATTACGCTCGATTCTATCGAACTTCCGTCCTCTATTTCAACTCTGCCTTTAACGAGATCGTCCCAATAAATCTGCACTTTATTTCCGAGAGTCATTTTCTGATGCGGATAAGTGGAAAGATGCGCCCGGTCCCAAATTATAACGTCCGTTCCCAATTCAATATTCCCGTTTAAGTATGCGCCGTTTCTTATTTCCACGTTGTAATTTAACTTTACGTCTTTCCCGATGTAAACGCCTTTGCCTATCTTTATATCGAGCGGAATTCCCTTCTTATCCATTTCGACTATCTGCTCAACCACTTCGTCGGCGATATAAAAATCGTCCGCGTCTTCAATCATTACAAGGTCTTTCAATTTATCATAAACCAAATCCCTCGCTATCATTTCCATTTTTTTGAGAACCGACTTGTTGTTGAAGCCCATCAAAACGTACTGTTTTTCGGGACTTACGGCTCTAACATTCAAACCGTTTTTGTTGAAAATTGAAATTAAATCCGTGACGTAAATTTCGCCTTGAGCGTTATCGCTCTCAATTCTGTAAATCAAATCATTAAGCGGAGCAAATTTAAAAGCGAACACGCCAGAATTATATTCATTGTTATTTATCAATTCCTCTTTGGCGAAAGAATATTTTTTTCCGTTATATTCGGTTATATAATTTTCACCGTCCTGAATTGCCAGAATATCTTTGTGCTCGATTATTTCAATAACTTTTCCATTATCTCCGGAAATATTCCCCTCGGTGTCTTTTTCTTTCACCCTCACAATTCTGCCGTAAGAATTATTTGCCGGGTCGCCCTCGTAAATTCCGGTTAGAACCATCATATCCGCTCCGGAGCTTTCGAAATCACTTTTGAATTTCGAGATTGTTTCGCTGTCAATTAATCCCATATCGCCTGGAAATACATATACATTGCCTTTGTAATTATCGGCGTCTATTTTTTCTATTCCCATCTGAAGCGCATGTCCGGTTCCGTTCTGCTCTTCCTGAAACGCGAAAATGGTGTTTTCTCTCTTCCCGATTGTTTTAATTACGTTAGCGGCTTTAATGCCGACAACTAAAATTGAATTTGAATTTTCGAATCCTCTCTTGCACGATCTGTAAACTCTTTCAACAGTGGAAACCTCCCATATTTTATGTAGCATTTTTGAAGTGTGGGATTTTATCCTTTTACCGTGCCCCGCGGCAAGAATAACCGCGGTATCAACTTTACTATCGTCGAACTTTGACGAAAATTCATCAATCAATAAATAAACTTTTTCTTTTATCGCTGTATCCATCTAATAATCCTTTTTTTAGAAAGCTAAGTTAATAATAAAATAGAAAAATATTTTTCATTATTTACTGTTAAGTGTAAATCTTATTAAATTTGAATAATTAAATGAAGCGATAATGTGCAGTAAACGAATTCTCATTTTTTTAATACTGATTATTTCTATTTCTCAAGCCTACGCGCAGCGGAGCGGTTATGGAGTTGGAATAATAATCGGAGAACCGACCGGATTAAGCGGGAAATACTGGATGGATAAAGAAACCGCCGTGAGCGCCGGATTGGCGTATTCTTTCGCAAGCAATAACCGCGGAATTTCCTTACACGCGGATTTAATTAATCATCAATACGGAGTAATTAAATCCGGTTATATACTTCCGGTTTATTACGGATTCGGGTTCAGATTAAGAACAAAGGAAAGAACCGACGGAAGTTTCGGCGTGAGAGGAGTAGTCGGACTGAACTGGCAGAGAACCGATTATCCCATTGATATTTTTATCGAAGCCGCTCCGGTATTTATCCTGCTTCCCGAAACCGGCGTTGCGATAGACGCCTCTTTAGGAGCAAGATATTTTTTCAAATAATATAACTTATATTATTTTTTTTCAATTTAATATTTAATAGAAACCTTTGAATAACTGATCCCGACGATTTTTGTCGGGAGAAGAATCTCAATGTTACTCAAAATCGAGATATTTCGTCCCGTAAAGCGGGACTCAATATGACAAAAGGAAGTTTCGCAAAGGCTTCTAATAGACACATTAAAACTTTTCGCAACCAAATGATAGGATAATTTATGACCGCCGACCTTAAAAGGATTAAGTTTCTCTTTTCAATTGTACTGCTGTTATTATTAACTGCGGCTTCTTCCGCTCCGGAAGAAGGAATGTATCCGCTTAGCGATATTCCCAAAGACGCTCTAATTAAAGCCGGATTAAAAATAAATCCCGACGATATTTACAATCCGAACAGTATAAGTCTGATTGACGCGCTGGTAAATATAGGAGGCTGTACCGGTTCTTTTGTTTCGGACGAAGGATTGATCATAACAAATCATCACTGCGCTTTCAGAGCGGTAAACAACGCGAGCACGCCTGAAGATAATTTTCTTGAAAACGGATTTTTAGCCGAAGTTCATAAAGATGAAATCCCCGCCAGAGGATACACCGTTCGAATTACGGAATCGTACGAAGACGTTTCCGATAGAGTTTTAAGCGCTGTTGAGGGAATTACCGACCTGCAGGAAAGAGGAAGACTGATTTCCGAGAAAATTAAAGAAATTAAAAAAGAAGCCGACGACGAAAAAAAATCAATCACCTCGCAGGTTTCCGAAATGTTTATTGGCAAAACATACATTTTATTTAAGTATAGAATGATACGCGACGTGCGTTTGGTTTACGCTCCGCCGAGATCAATTGGAGAATTCGGCGGGGAAACCGACAACTGGATTTGGCCGCGTCATACAGGGGATTTTTCATTTATGCGGGCTTACGTCGCTCCGGACGGTTCCGCCGCGGAATATTCCGAAGACAACGTGCCCTACAAACCGAAGAAATATTTGAAAGTAAACCCAAACGGCGTGGACGAAGGCGACTTCGTCTTTATTCTCGGCTACCCGGCTAGGACTTTCCGTCACCGTCCTTCTCAGTTTATTCAATATCAAATGAATTATCAGCTCCCGTTTATTTCGGAATTATACGATTGGATGATAAACAAATATACCGCTTTAAGCAAAGGAAACGTTAAATTGGAACTCCGCTACGCCTCGACAATTAAGGGTTTAGCGAATGTAATGAAAAATTACAGAGGCAAATTAATCGGATTGAAAAGAACAAATCTGCTCGATAAAAAAATATCGGAAGAAACTCAACTGCGCAAATTCATTAACTCCGACGCCGCTCTTAAAGCAAAGTACGGTCAACTTCTCGATGAAATTTCCGCGGAATATGATAAACTATTCGAGATAGCCGAAGCGGAGTTATGGTTCGGAAGGATTTTTCGTTTTTCTCCTATTCTTAACGCCGCCGAATTCATTATCAATTATTCAAACAACAGAGAAAAAGAGAACGAAGAGAATGATTCGGAAAAATTTCAAAGGGAAAGAAACAGAGTGAAATATTCGCTGAATAATATGAACGACAACTTCGAGAGAAATTTTCTGGTTCATCTATTCAAAACTGCGCTTAAATTT
>CAYNUJ010000010.1:0-32498 GCA_964400095.1 uncultured Melioribacteraceae bacterium | reverse complement strand
GTTTTTCTGTTTTGTTGGGTCTAATGAGCACAACGGAAGGTTCCGAACCTGTTTCATAAATAGTAAATTTGTTGAAATTGAATAACCCATTATCGAACTTTATTCTCAGAACATGTTTTCCTTCATTCAGTAAAAATCCGGAAGTTGAAATATCCGCCCAGTTTTGCCAATCTCCCGTGGATGAAACGGCGAGGTTGTCAAATACTGTCATGCTGTCCGCTTGCATCGATATTCTTCCTCCGGTTATTCCGCTTGCCACTCGAAAAACAGCATCGTAATTTGCCGTTTTACCAACATAAACAGAATACTCAAGCCATTCGCCGGAGTTAATCCATCCTACATTATAACCGCCGCCAAAATCGGAACAATCCCCTATATCCACGCCGTCATTTCTATACTTCCCTCCGCTGTTAAGAGTATCGGAATCGTGAAAGGATTTATTCTCTCCGCCTAAATCGTAATCCTCAGCTTCAATTACCCCGGGAATAAAGTTTGCATTTCCTTTATACGGAGCCTGTGGACATCCACTTCCGACAGAAATGTTAACAGTATCGGAACTTCCAAAATACCCCAAATTTGAAGTTGCTTTCGCCCAAATTGAATAACACCCCGCTTCAACATTGCGCCAGGTTATTTCATACGGAAAAATATTTGTCTCTCCTATTTTCACAGCGTCCTGAAAAAATTCCACATTCTGAATTATTCCGGAGGAAACATCTGCCGCAGCGCTGATTATTACATCCGTATTCGGCAAAATAGAAGAACCGTTCAGAGGTTCGTTTAGAGTAATCGATGGAACTGCGGCAACATCCTTATAAACTCTGACATAATCAACCTTCATTATTTGAGGGAATACAGTTGTAGTATCTGGATAACCTGGCCAATTGCCTCCAACAGCAATATTCAGCAATATAAAAGCATCGTTCCGCAGCTCGGCTAACGCGGGAGAAGTAATATTTATCGAATGAAATCGGATGCCGTCCACATACCAGACAATTTCGTTTTTATCCCAAGTTATTGAAAACAGATGAAACGTATCGGCGAATTTTCCGCTTAAAAGCGAATAAAAATTAGAAGACTGTTGGTGACCTCCGGCGTCCCAATGTGCCGCACCGTGAATCACCTTATCATCCGAACCGCCGCCCACAAGTTCAACAATATCTATTTCACCGCAAGCGGGCCAACCGACAGTTGTGATATTTTCGCCAAGCATCCAAAAAGCCGGCCAAATTCCTTTTCCATAGGGAAGTTTAATACGGGCTTCTATTTTTCCATATTTGAAAAACTTCTTACCCTGTGTTTTTAACCTAGCGGAAGTATAAGAGGAACCAGAATAATTTTCTTTCACTGCTTTGATAACGAGCGATCCATTATCGATAAATGAATTTAAATCTCGGTCCGTATAATATTGCGATTCGGCGTTACCCCATCCCCAGCCTCCGGTTTCGCGAGTCCAATTATTAAAATCTATTGCCGTACTGTCGAACTCATCCGACCAAACCAATTGATAATTCTGACCGGAAGTAACTAACGCAACAAATAATATATAACAACAAATAATTTTCTTCATATTTCTCTTCGATGATTAAACATTAATATAATCAAAAACTATGCTAAATTTTATTTAGGGATTTTCCGCATAATCGGCAAATTTGAGAAAACAATTATTGGGAAATTATATAATTAAGAATCTCATTTATCATATTGATAATTTCATCGAATCTTCCTTGAATTTTTTTTGAGGTTCTTTGATCATGCTAATACAATATCGTTGACATATTCAGAAAAACACTCTATTTTTGTGGACTCATTTTTTTGAAAATTACATCAATCAATAAGGCAGGTGATTTAAGTGATTGGTATCCACGTTAACGAAAACGAAAATATCGATAGAGCCCTTAAGCGGTTTAAGAAGAAATACGAACGTTCCGGTATTCTTAAAGAATTCAAAAAACGTACATTCTTCATAAAGCCTTCCATCGAAAAAAGAATGGAAAAGATTAAAGCAAGACGCAGAGCTCATAAGGATTCCATGCGCGAACGAAGCAGATAAGAATTTTTGCTTAATACTATAAAAAAACCGGCGCTGCCGGTTTTTTTATTTATTGTTTCCCATTCTTAAAATAAAACTTTTCCAAATGGTTAGTCACCTTTTCAAATGTCTCATCTACCGTATCTACAAACTCAAACAATTTCATATCCGATTTATTAATGACGCCTTTATCAATAAGCGCGTCAAAATTCACAACGGATTTCCAATACTCTCTGTCGTAAACTAATATTTTCATTTCCTTTTTAATTTTTCCGGTTTGAACGAGAGTGAGAATTTCCATCAACTCGTCGAGCGTGCCGAAACCGCCGGGAAAAACTATTAATGCTTTAGCTAAATAAGCAAACCAAAACTTCCTCATAAAGAAATAATGAAATTCAAAAGATAATTCGGGATCGACATATTTATTTATATACTGCTCGAACGGAATGCTGATATTCAATCCGATTGATTTACCGCCGGCTAATTTAGCGCCTTTACTGGCAGCTTCCATAATGCCAGGTCCGCCGCCGCTGCAAATAGTAAATCGATTTTCTTCTACGGGAAGATTAGTATTCCAAATTGTTATCTTTTTTGCCAATTCAACCGCGTCGTCGTAATAACGCGCCATTGAAAGGAGTTTTTCCGCTTTAGACAGTTCAGTCTTTGCGCCTCTTCCGCTCAATTTTTTAGCGTCTCTTACCATTTTCTTCGCTTCCCTTGTGGAAACTAACCGCGCCGAACCAAAAAATACTATTGTGTCAACAATATTATTTTTACGAAATCGCGCGCTTGGCTCGTAAAATTCGGAAAGAATTCGGACGGTTCTGCCGGCAGGCGAACTTAAGAATTCCTGATTTTTATAGGCTTTAACAGCCTTCTGCAATTTTGCCATAAATTACCTCGTGAACTTTTTAAAATAAAAAACCCGCACACATAAGAAGTATGCGGGTAAATTTTGATAAAATTTTATTACTGATTTTGGTTGCCGCTCTTTGGCGCCGGCTGATTATTTACGGGAACCTGCGGCAGAGCCGGAGTAGTGGGAACTCTCTGCTGAGAACTTTGAATAATGCTTTTACGCTCGATTTGCGTTGTTACGCCGGGGAGAAAGTATAGATTTGTTATGACGGCTAAAACAATTAAAGACCCGCCTAACCACCAAGTGGCTCTGCTAAGGAAATCCGCCGTTCTCCTTGCTCCGAAAACAGTTCCAAAAGAGCCGCCCGCGCCGCCGGTAATTCCGGCTAAACCTTCTCCTTTACCTGCCTGAAGAAGTACGACTACGATTAATAAAATCGAAATAATAATGCTAATAGTTATTAATAAAGTGTACATTTTAATTCCTCTTGATAATTTGTAGCGGGGGAGGGATTCGAACCCCCGACACGTGGATTATGATTCCACTGCTCTAACCGACTGAGCTACCCCGCCGAATTCTTCAAAAAACGAACTCAAAATATAAATTATAGCATGTCCTTCCGCAAGTGAAATTTTATTTTTATAGTCTGTCAAGAATATACCGCTTATATTCTTTTTTATATATCCCCTTCCCCTTGTCTTTATAAGATTTAATCGGGATCTTACTTTCTTTCAATCTCTGGTTAGCCGTATTAATTCTATCTATCGGGTCCGGGTGAGTGGAAAGATAAGTGGCTATGCCTCCTCCGCCTTTGGAAACAAGTCCGTCGTCTTTCATTTTTTCAAAAAAGAATTTAACCGCGCCCGGATAATATCTCGTTCCGGATAAATATTTTATCGAATATTTATCGCTTTCATCTTCAGCCGAGCGGCTGTTTGCCAGCAGAGCGAGTCCGGTAAATAAGTTCGCCGCCATCGCGGAAATCTGCGCCGGATTCTGACCAAGCGCTAAACTCGCAACTATCTGTAACCCGTACGCCGCCGTAATTCTTTGAGTGGCGTGCCGCCTTTCGACATGCCCTATTTCATGACCAATAACTCCAGCAAGAGCCGCTTCGGAATCCAAATATTTCAATAATCCGGTATATAAATAGACATATCCGCCCGGAACCGCAAAGGCATTCAAAACGGAATCATTATCAATTATTTCCATTTGATAATGATATACGCCTCTTTTCTTAATTTCCGGAGAATTGAGTATATGCTTGAAAATTCTATCGTTAATGTACTTTTTGAGCGCGGGATTTTTTCTGTAAATCGGGTATTCTTTCGAATTGCTCCTTATTTCTTTATCGAATTGGGAACCCATTTTTACTTCGTCTGCGTCGCTGAATAAGTTGATTCCGGTTGAACACGCTACAACGAATACAAAGAAATAAACTGCTATTTTCTTATTGATTTTTTTCATAACAGCCTCATGGTGAAAATTTAAATCTTTTTCGAATCAAATATATAAAAACCGGAGCGCCTATAACAGCGGTTATTGCTCCAACCGGAATTTCAGACGGCGAGATTATGGTTCTCGCTATTATATCCGCCGCAATTAAAAACGAAGCCCCTATAAAATAAGATGCCGGGAGAACAAGCCGGTTATCCGTTCCAAATATCATTCTGCAGGCATGGGGAATTATTAAACCGACAAAACCGATTATTCCGCTTACAGAAACAAGCGCCCCGACCATCAAGCTGGTAATAATATAAATAACATTACGGAATAAACTAATATTAATACCGAGATGGGCGGCGTTTTCGTCGCCGAGAGAAAGTACGTTAAACTTTTGAGCGTTAAGCGAAAGAAAAACCGAAACTAAAATCGAAATAGTTAATATCACGTAAACATTATTCTGATTCGCGTTGGTTAAATTTCCCATCAGCCAAAATATAGCGGAACGAAGAGACTCATTTAAAAATGTGATTATAAGTAAAATCATCGCTGAAAAGAACGCTCCAACCATAACGCCGGTTAAGAGTAGAACGTTAGGCTCAATTGAACCAAATCGTTTGCCGAGCATGAATACAAGAAATATTACGCTGACGCTGCCAAGAAAAGCAAATGATTGAACGCCCCAAAAGGACATCCCGATTAACATAGCGAGTACTGCGCCGAACGTACCGCCGCTGGAAACGCCTAATATATAAGGCTCCGCTAACGGATTCATTAGCATAGCCTGAAATACCGCTCCGGCAACCGACAATCCGCCTCCTACGGCAAGAGCGGTAAGTATCCGCGGAAGACGAATATCCCAAATAACTTTACTTTCGTAACCGTCCGCAGGAGAAAATAAAACTTCGGCAATTTTACCGAGAGAAATATTCATCGAGCCGATACTTAACGACAGCGCCATTACAATGAGAAGCAGAAGAAATAAAATTGATAAGTAAATTAGGTTTCTTGCCGCAGCATTGCCCATAACTCATCCAATACTTTTTCAATTCCTATGCCCGCGACGGAAGAGAATTTTAGAATTTTCCGATTATATCCTTTTAATTTAACCGAGTCTAATTCTTTCATTCTTCCCTCATCGGCTAAATCAATTTTCGAGATGCCGACGATAAAATCTTTTTTAGACAATTCCGGGCTATATTGATGAAGTTCGTTCATTAAAGCGTCGAATTGCTCTTCGATGTTCTCGCTTAAGCATTCAATTAAAACGAACAGCGCTTTAGTCCTTTCGATATGCCTTAGAAAACGAAGCCCCAAGCCCTTGCCTTCGTGCGCTCCTTCAATGATACCGGGGATATCGGCAATAGTAAAACTTTGGTAATCCCGGTAATTAACAATTCCTAAATTAGGTTTTAAAGTGGTGAAAGGATAATCGGCTATTTTCGGTTTGGCGGCGGAAACGGCTGAAATAAAAGTTGATTTGCCGGCGTTGGGGAAACCCACTAATCCTACATCGGCAATTAATTTCAACTCAAGCACAACTTGCCGTTCTTCTCCCAATTTACCGCTTTCAGCATAACGTGGAGTCTGGTTTGTGGATGTTGCAAAATTAGAATTTCCCTTGCCTCCCTTTCCGCCTTTTACTAAAATAACAATCTTACCGTGCTCATTCAGGTCGGCAATTATTTCGTCGGTATCCGCGTCTTTTACAATTGTTCCCACGGGAACTTTAATTATCGTATCTTTTCCGTTTCTACCGTCTTTTAAAGAATTTCCGCCGTTAACGCCTTTTTCAGCTAAATACTTTTTTTTGTATCTGAAATCAAGCAGGGTATGAAGATTTTCATCCGCTAAAAATTTTACGTCGCCGCCTTTACCCCCATTGCCGCCTGCCGGTCCGCCTTTGGGAACGAATTTTTCCCTGCGGAACGCGACCGCGCCGTCGCCGCCTTTACCCGCGGCAATAAATATCTTTGCGTAATCAACGAACATTCATTTTACCTATCGGCGAAATAATCTTTAATAATATTCTTGAAAGTCTCCCCCTCTTTCGAGTCGGGTTTAATATGATACCGCTCGAATACGGAATCAAGTTTTTTGTTTGCTTCCTCTTCATTTTCGCTATCCGAAAGGTTTTCGATAACCGATGTAAATTCATTCATATCGTAATCGAAAATCGATTCGATTATTTTCGACATATTTTTATTTTCGATTAATTTTGAAACGTCGATACTTTTCTTTTCATCTTCATCTGTTTTTTCAAATTTATTCAGCACATTTTCATCAACAAACTCATCAGCGGTAAGCAATAACTCGTCCTCATTTTCATCGGCAAAAAGTTCCGGATCTTTTTCTTCCTTAAATTTACCCGGCTTATTTTCAACTGTCAAATCAACGTCTTCGGTTTCCATGGTATCGCTTGTTTCGCCTACATCCGTTATTTCTTCGGTATCTTCAATAAATTCAATTTCCTCTTTTTCCGGAATAACAAATTCTTCGATATTTTCATTTGCTTCATCGTCCGTTTCGGTTTCAATTATTTCGGAGTTTTCCTCCTGAAAAGAAATTTCCTCTTCGGGAACATCGTCTGTTGAAGATCCGGATATCTCTTCAAACTCATCGGGAGTTACATCTTCGACAATTTCGTTATTTTCGCTTTCGCCGCTAACCGTCTCGTTAAACTTCGACGAATCCTCGGTGTCAACTTCCCCCGTGTCCGTAATTTCTTCTTCGGCGGAATCTTCAACTTCAAAACGCTCATCCAAATTTATTTCTTCCTCGGTTAAATCTGCTTCCGCGGGTGTCTCTTCCTCCATTATAGTTTCTTCAGCTTCCGAAGAAAATTCCTCTTCCGCAAAAGCCGGTTCAATTTCGGAATCAGCGTCTTCCTCGGTCGCGCTTTCGTCACTTCCGGTAGAAATATCTTCTCCGCTTACGGATTGTTCAATCTCAGAAGGAACATCTTCTTCCGACGCGCTAATCTCCTCTTCCGAACTTTCAATCTCCTCAAATTTCTCTTCAATTTCATGGTCCATTTCATCTTCAACAAAATTAACCACTTCGGGAGATTCAACCGCTTCGGTGTGGGCGCCGGAAACCGAAAAACCATGAGTTAATTTATCCATCGTCTCTCGAATTTCCTTTTCTTTTTCTTTCATAAACTTCTTCGCTTCATCCGACGGAGAATCCATCTCTTCTATAAAATCGGATTCAATATCGTAGAGCTTTAATATTTCTCTAGCCGAATGAAAGCTTAATTCATCTTCATAATTATCTTTAAGCAAATAGCTTTCATCCTTCAAATTCTTCTCCTCCATAAATGTTAAGAGAGCTTTTATCTGCACTCCGCGAGAACTTTCCAATCCGATATTGAAAAACGACTCCATCGAACGCACGGCGGTTTCAATTAAATTTGATTTAAAATCGCTCACGGCTAAACTATCAATCCTATTCTGTAAATTTTCAAAATCGGAAATTGACACATTCGCAAAGTTTTTCTTTTTTAAATAAGAAATTATTACTCTGTTAGCGTAGGCATAATGATAAACGTAATTGAATATTTGTTCAACTTCCTTCAGGCTCTTTTTTTCTTCGTTTTCAAAAACAAATTTACGCATCGCCCAATTGGGTTTAACCAGATGATGCGCGTTAAAAGAAACGGCGTGCAGTATTAATTTGGAAATATATTCGGACGAAAAACGTTTATTTTTTCTAATTTCCGAGGCAATTAATGAAAAATAATAATTGATTTTATCCGATGAATAATCGAACGCCGAATTGTGAAGCAGCTTTTCTCTATCCTCGAATATGAGAAAATCAATCTCCGCGGATATATAACGTATAATCGCGGGGTGAAAATCCAATTCGCTCAATTCTTCGAAAGCGACATACTGCCCAAGCTTACCAATCTTATTTTGGTAGTAATCGTTTATGCGGTTTATTTCTTCTTTATACATTTCACCCAGAGTTTAATGAAACAAATATAAATATAAAAAAAATCCCGATTAAAGTTAATCGGGATTTAATAATTATAAAAAACGGACAAATTAATATATTACGTCTGCCGTAAGTTTTGCTTTAATATAATCGCTATTTAATCTGGCGATATTCTTCACCGAAATCCCTTTAGGGCATTCGGCTTCGCAGGCGTAAGTATTGGAGCAGTTTCCGAATTTTTCGGCATCCATAACTTTAACCATTTTTTGAACGCGGTCAAATCTTTCGGGCTGACCTTGAGGCATAAGCGCCAATTGAGAAACCTTAGCGCTTACAAACAGCATAGCCGAAGCGTTTTTGCACGCGGCAACGCAAGCGCCGCATCCAATGCAAGCGGCGGCGTCAAAGGCTTCCGATGAAGCGTGCTTCCCGACGGGAATGGAACTGGCGTCCGGAGCCGCGCCGGTATTGACCGAAATATATCCTCCCGCGTGCATTATTTTATCCAATCCGGAACGATCCACCATTAAATCCTTAACAATAGGAAACGCCCTTGCTCTGAACGGTTCGACGTAAATTTTATCTCCGTCTTTAAAATTTCTCATATGCAATTGACACGTTGTTATCTTCGGCACCGGTCCATGCGGCTGACCGTTTATCACCAATCCGCAAGCGCCGCAAATTCCTTCCCGGCAGTCGCTTTCAAAAACAATCGGGTCTTCGCTGTTTTTTTCCAAACCTTCGTTTAACTGGTCCAGCATTTCCAGAAAAGATACATCCGTAGATACATTTATTTCGTATTCGGCAAATTTACCCTTATCGTTCGGTCCTTTCTGACGCCAAATTAAGAGTTTTAAATTTATCTTTTTCTCACTCATTATTTATAACTCCTTTGGGAAAGTTTCACATTTTCGAATTCAAGTTCTTCCTTATGAAGATTCCATTTCCCAACATCATCGAATTCCCAGGCGGCTGCGTATTTAAAGTTTTCATCGTCTCTTTTCGCTTCGCCTTCTTCTGTTTGATGTTCTAACCGGAAATGCGCTCCGCAGGATTCTTCTCTATTGAGCGAATCTATAGCCATCAGTTCGGCGAGTTCAAAATAATCGGCAACTCTGCCGGCTCTTTCAAGCGTTTGATTTAAATTACCCGCATCGCCAACTACATTAACGTCTTTCCAAAATTCATCTCTTAATGCGCGGATCTCCTCGATTGCCTGCGTTAAAGATTCTCTACTGCGGGCTAAGCCGACTTTATCCCAAAGAATTTTACCCAATTTTTTGTGGAAATAGTCAACTGTTTGGTTCCCTTTTATGGAAAGAAGTTTTTTGATTAAATCCTCAACGCCTTTTTTATCCTTTGCAAACTGCTCGTGTCCGGTATCTACTTTTGCCGGTTTAGCTGTTACAAGATAATTGCCGATAGTATAAGGAATGACAAAATAACCGTCGGCTAAACCCTGCATCAGCGCGCTGGCGCCTAATCTGTTTGAACCGTGATCGGAGAAATTGGCTTCGCCCAAAACAAATAACCCGGGAATAGTGGACATTAACTCATAGTCCACCCACAGACCTCCCATAGCATAATGGGGAGCGGGATAAATTCTCATCGGTACTTCGTAAGGATTTTCGTCGGTAATCATTTGATACATATCAAACAAATTACCGTATTTTTCCTCAATTGCATTTTTGCCCAGACGTTTAATCGCATCGGCAAAATCGAGATACACCGCTTCGCCGCCTTTAACGCCTCTTCCTTCGTCGCATACTTCCTTGGCGTTTCGGGAAGCGATATCGCGCGGGACCAAATTACCGAAAGACGGATATTTCCTTTCGAGATAATAATCTCTTTCATCTTCCGGAATCTCGTTGGGAGTACGGCGGTCGCCTTTTTTCAGAGGGACCCAAACGCGTCCGTCATTTCTCAGACTTTCACTCATCAATGTCCGCTTGGACTGCAGATCACCATGAACAGGCAGACAAGTCGGATGAATTTGAGTATAACATGGATTAGCAAAGAATGCACCTTTTTTATGAGCGCGCCAGGAAGCTGTTGCGTTGGAATTCATTGCGTTGGTTGATAGGAAAAACACATTGACGTAACCGCCGGTTGCAAGAACAACCGCATCTGCGGCGTATGTTTCCAGTTCGCCGTTTATCAAATTACGAACTACTATTCCTCTCGCTTGGTCATCTATAACAACCAATTCAACCATTTCGCGGCGGGTAAACATTTTTACTTTTCCGCTTGCAATCTGACGGTTTAACGCTCCGTAAGCGCCAAGTAAAAGCTGCTGCCCGGTTTGTCCGCGGGCGTAAAACGTTCTGGAAACCTGCGCGCCGCCGAATGAACGGTTATCGAGTAAGCCGCCGTATTCACGGGCGAACGGAACGCCCTGCGCTACGCATTGATCGATAATATTATTGCTTACTTCCGCCAATCTATAAACGTTGGATTCCCGCGCGCGAAAATCGCCGCCTTTAATCGTATCGTAAAACAATCTGAAAACGGAATCTCCGTCGTTTTGATAATTTTTGGCGGCGTTAATGCCGCCTTGAGCGGCAATACTATGCGCTCTGCGAGCGGAATCGTGATACGAAAACGCCATAACGTTATATCCTAATTCAGCCAGCGTAGCCGACGCCGAAGCTCCGGCTAACCCGGTGCCTACAACAATAATATTAAACTTACGTTTATTCGCGGGGTTAACTAACTTCGCTTTGAATTTATAATTCGACCATTTTTCCGCTAAAGGTCCTTCGGGTATTCTTGAATCTAAAACTGCCATCAGTTACCTCCATGGAAAAGTAAAAAATATAATGGGATAGAAGCAAAACCAATTGCCATTACTAATGCATATACTGTCCCTAATTTCTGAACGAACGGAAAAAATCTTTTGTTATGCCATCCAAAAGTTTGAAACGCGCTTTGAAAACCGTGATTAAGATGGAATCCTAAAAGCAGAACTGAGATAACATAAGCTATCGCATAAACAGGGCTTTGGAACCAATCCACTACAATATTATAATACTGGGGGTTAACCGTTTCATGGGAACCCGATAAATTGAATGCAGCCCAAAAAGTGGATAAGTGCATAACAAGAAATATTAAGACAATACTACCGGTAACTATCATCGTCCTGGAATAAAAAGTCGTATTAGTGCGCGAGCCGTTTATTGCATATCGCTCCGGACGCGCCGTACGATTCTGCAGCCACAACCTGAGGCCGTTGATAATATGAACTATAAAGACCAGCGCTAAAATTACTTCGATTATCCTGATTAACGGTTTAACAATGTCGAGAGTCCCAACATAAGAATTAAACGCTTCCTTGCCGCCGTATAGGGTTAAATTACCCGCTAAGTGGATGATAAGAAAGAGTATTAATGCAAAACCGGTAACGGCCATTATGAGTTTTTTACCGATAGAAGAATTGAGACTATCTGAAATCCAGCCCATTAAATTCCTCCTAGATATAAGTTTTGTGTTTTATTATAATTATTTATTTTGGTGAGTTTATTTGAATATTGCAACATAAAACCTTTTGTTTATAATATAAACTAAGTGGACTCAAAAATAACTCTATTCGCAAAATAATCAAAATATTCGAGTCCGTTTTTTAGAATTGCGTTAAATTTCAATTCGGAAAAAGTTGATATTAACTCCTATTATAGATATATTGCTTTCTCAGGTCCAGCGGTACGTTGATAAAATTTGGAGGAAGCTTGAGTATCGGGAAAATTGAGTCCTTAGGCGTTTGCATCGGCGCATCCTCAATTTCGGAAGTATGCATTAAGATAACACCCTCCGGGCAAATTGAAGTAGTAAAAGCCCTCGTAATACCCCATAACGGAAATCCCAAATCGGTAATTAAAAAAATATTTTCCAACTGTTTTGTTGATAATGTCACAGTCACCGGAAGAAGTCTGCGTTCCGTATTAAATCTTACTTCAATCTCCGAACCGGAAGCGATTGAAATTGCCGTGGAATCCTTGAAGTATAAGGCGGATATAATCATTAGTATCGGAGGAGAGAACTTTATTGTTTACGAATTGGATTCCTCCGGAAAAATATCCAAACCGTACACCGGCAACAAGTGCGCCTCCGGTACCGGGGAGTTTTTTATGCAGCAAATCAAGCGCATGGATCTAAAAATTGACGAAGCGGTTTCGCTGGCTCAGCAAGGCGATCCTTATGCCATCTCCGGCAGATGCTCGGTATTCTGCAAATCCGACTGCACTCATGCGCTTAACAAGGGCGTTCCCAAAACTAATGTTACAGCCGGGTTGACAAAAATGATGGCGAATAAAATTATAGAGCTTGCAACAAAGTCCCGAAAGAAGAACGCTCTGATAATCGGCGGGGTTTCCCGGAACAATGCCGTTACTACATGGTTAACCGAATCGTTCGACAATATTACCATTCCGAAAGAAGCCGAGTATTTCGAAGCCTTCGGAGCGGCAATTTACGCGCTGAAAAACAATGTTATTAGTGTCGATAACAGCAATTTAATGAAGTCGGAAAAATCGTCATTTGCATTCCACGACGATTTGAAAAAGCATGAGCACAAGGTTTCTTTCAGATCGGTTGCCAGAGGAAAGGCAAAACAAGGAGACGAACTAATTCTTGGTCTCGATGTTGGTTCAACTACGACAAAAGCGGTTTTAATTAGGAAAGCGGATAATTGTATTGTAGCCTCCGAGTATTTGCGCACAAACGGCGATCCCGTTTCCGCATCTGTCGAGTGTTATAAAAGTCTCCGGGATCAACTCGAAAATCCGGTTGATATTACCGGACTCGGTGTAACCGGTTCCGGGAGGTATATCGCAGGACTTCACGCACAAACCAAAGCAATAATAAACGAAATAGTCGCTCACGCCGAAGCGACGGTTTATTTCGACAGCGAAGTCGATACAATATTTGAGATCGGCGGACAGGATGCCAAATATACATTTATTACAGCCGGCGTCCCTTCGGATTACGCAATGAACGAAGCATGCTCTGCAGGAACCGGTTCTTTTCTCGAGGAAGCCGCAAATGAAACGATGAATGTTGATTATACCGAAATTGGTGAAATAGCGCTCAGGGCAAACCGCTCTCCGAACTTTAACGATCAATGCTCGGCGTTTATCAGCAGCGATATTAAAAACGCTCTGCATGAAGGATTAACCGGGGATGAGATTCTTGCCGGACTCGTTTATTCCATTTGTCTGAATTACGTTAACCGGGTAAAGGGAAACCGTCCGGTAGGCAAAAAAGTATTTATGCAGGGTGGAGTTTGTTATAATAAAGCCGTTCCCATTGCAATGGCGGCGTTAACCGGAAAGGAAATTATAGTTCCGCCTGAGCCGGGATTAATGGGCGCATTCGGAGTGGCGCTGGAGGTGAAGAAACGGATCGCACTCGGTCTGCTGGAATCTTCCCAATTCGATTTAACCGGATTAATCAACAGAACCGCAGAATACGGCAAAACTTTTTACTGCGCCGGGGGCGCCGATAAATGCGACCGGAAATGTGAAATTTCGATGATTACAGTCGGCGGGAAAAAATATCCATTCGGCGGAGCGTGCAATAAATATTTTAATCTTCAGACAAATACCAAAGAGAATCTCAAAGGCGTAAATCTTGTGCGTTTACGTCAGAAATTAGTGTTCCAAAAATATGTTTTCCCGACGGAACTCACGGAGAACGCGGTTCAAATCGGTATTCCCAAATCTTTTTTAACGAACACATTCTATCCTCTTTATTTCAATTTTTTCACTCAGTTAGGTTTCAAAGTGATTTTGGGCGATATCCCCGAACCTTCGGGGATAGAAATGAAGCAGGCGGCTTTCTGTTATCCCGCCGAATTAGCGCACGGATTTTTTCAAAATTTAATTGACAAAAAACCCGATTATATTTTCATTCCGCATGTACTCGAAATTTATAACGAGAATTCCGAATTTAAAGATAAGGCATGCGTATTCGTTCAAGCCGAAAATTATTATATGTGCAGCACATTTAAAGATAACCTCCAGGGTATAAAAATAATTTCGCCGCTAATAAATTTTTCTGAAGGATATGAAAACGCTAAGAATGATTTCATAAAAATTGCGCTCCGGCTGAAAAAGTCGAAAGACGAAGCTAATGCTGCTTACGACTTTGCGCTCGACAAATTTAGCGCTATGCTTGACGAGTTCAAGCAGATCGGGAGGCAGGCAATTTCGGAACTTGAAAAAAATGAAGAGGATTTCGCCGTTGTGCTGATGGGAAGATCCTACAATTCTTTTGCATCCGAGGCTAATCTCAGTATCCCTCAAAAAATATCTTCCAGAAATGTTACAATAATACCTTTCGATTTTATAGACCACGGAATCCGTAAGAGTATGGATCACATGTATTGGGGAATGGGGCGGCGTCTTTTAAGAACTACGCGGTTTATAAAAGATCACAAACAGCTCTTTCCGGTTTATATTACTAATTTCAGCTGCGGACCGGATTCTTTTCTAATCGGATATTTTCGTGATATAATGGGGAAGAAACCCTCTCTTACTCTGGAATTGGACAGTCATTCCGCCGATGCCGGATTAAATACACGGATCGAAGCATTTTTTGACATCGTAAAGAGTTATCGTCAGATCGAAGAAAGATATAATTTAAATGTCGGAAGAAATGGGTTTAATCCGCTGCTTTTTAAGGATATGGTTAACTTTATTGATTCGGATGGAAAACCACACACAATTTTCGATTCATCGGTAAAAATGATTGTTCCGAATATGGGACGATACATAACCGAATCGGTATCGGCGTCATTCCGTAGCTCAGGCATCAATTCGGAACCGCGTCCGGTTTATGATGCCGAAATCTTAAAGCTCGGTAGAGGAAGTACGCTTTGCAAAGAATGCCTTCCACTCATTTTAACCTCCGGTTCGCTGCTCGATTATTATAATAACAGGAAAAACGACGATGAACATACTCTGTTCTTCATGGCATCGGCCGATGGACCGTGCCGTTTCGGGCAATACGGGGTCTTTATGAAAGAATTGATTAAAAAGAAACAGTTGAGAAACGTGGGCATTTTTAGTCTCACGGACGAGAATGCATACAAAGGCTTAAGCGGAAATTTCGAACGTCGATCTATGATTGCTCTATTTATCGCTGATGCAATTACTGAGATTTCTAATGCGATAAACGCTATTGCTTCCGATAGAGAACGCGCAAAATCAGCGCTCGAAGATGAATGGCGGGAGATTTTGATTCAAATAGAATCGGGAACCGAAGAAGAATTGTACGCTCAGCTTGAACGAAGCGCCGCTAATTTATCGAAACTCGAAAAAATATGCGATTTTTCCGAAGCGCCTAAAATTGCACTTGTCGGTGAAATTTTTGTGCGGAATGATGAATTCTCGAGAATTGATTTGATGGAACGTCTGTTTGAAAGAAACATTATCGTGCAGGTCGCACCGGTTAACGAGTTTGTTCATTATGTAAATCACATAATTAAACTCGGATATACTACCGAGACTTACAACATGAAACAAAGATTTGAATTCATGTTCAAAAGAAATTTTCTTAAAACTATGAATAGAAAAATTAAAAGAATATTCTCTGTTTCCGGATTCTGCGACGAACATTATACGGAGATAGACAAAATTATTGGAAGCGCCGATCACTTGATTGATCCGGCAATGACGGGCGAAGCAATTCTAACCGTCGGTTCCGCTTTACACGAAATATTGGACAATGTTTCAGGCGTTATTTCAATCGGTCCTTTCGGATGTATGCCTTCCCGCGTGGCGGAGTCTATTCTTAATATGGAAATGACATTTGAAGGTAAAGCGGAAGCAAGCCGAAAAGAAAGTCAACGCTTTAACGATAATAACGGAGCGCTCCCATTCCTGGCGATTGAAACTGATGGGAATCTGTTTCCGCAGATTATTCAATCCAAAATTGAAATCTTTCTACTTCAGGCTGAAAGACTACATAGAAAAATGATGAACGAAAGGAAAACCGGAAATAGAAGACTTCCTACAAGTAACACTATTGTACAATCCTGAAAAAAGTTATCGAACAGCAAAGAGAAATATAGACCGCGGATGACGCGGATTGAACAGATTTACGCGAAGGGACCTAGACCACAGATGACACAGATTGAACGGATTTGCGCAGATGGAAAAAATTAAAAATGAAGAATGATTATTAACGATTGAAGATTTATGATTTGAGATTTGAGATTTACCGAATGATTATTTCTTTTGTCGTTCTTCGTGACACGTGAATATAATCTGTACAATCATCCAAAGTACATTTTTAAGCGGCGCATCCGTCCATCCAAACATCCGGCACAGCTCAAAGTCATAGACACTCACTGCGTCTGCGTGAGTCTTTTATATAGCCCCTTGGTAGAAATTAAGCCGGTTGCCTTTAATTATCGAAATGATTTGAAAACTAATTGTATTTATGTGGTGGAATAGAATAACTCGGTCAGTTATTCGCAGCTCGAAGAGTCCCGAGGAAATCACTGGGAGGAGTGACTCCAATTGCTTAACAGTCTCTATTTTAATAGTTTTCTATTCTGTTTTTTTAATAAAAAGGTAATTGAAAATATGCGTTATCCCTATGATGAGATTGAAAATAAATGGCGGGATATATGGTCGGAACGTCAGGTATTTAGCACGGATTTAACTGATTTGGAAAAGAAATTATACTGTTTGGTAATGTTTATTTATCCTTCGGGCGCCAAACTGCACATCGGTCACTGGTACAATTACGGACCGACGGATTCCTACGCGCGTTATAAAAAATTGCGCGGCTTCAATGTTTTTGAGCCAATCGGGTACGACGCGTTCGGGCTTCCGGCGGAAAATTACGCTATTAAAACAGGCGTTCATCCGCAGGACAGCACAATGAAAAATATTGAAGACATTCGAGTTCAGCTTAAAAAAATGGGATGCATGTACGATTGGAATGCGGAGCTGATGACATGCGCGCCGGAATATTACAAATGGAATCAATGGCTTTTCCTTCAATTGTACAAAAAGGGATTGGCTTACAGAAAAAACGCGCCCGTTAATTGGTGTCCTTCGTGCAAAACCGTTTTGGCAAACGAACAGGTTCAAAGCGACGGCGCCTGCGAAAGATGCGGCGCGACGGTAATACATAAAAATTTAACGCAGTGGTTCTTTAAAATTACGGAATATGCGGAAGAATTGATTTCGGGTTTGGATACAATTGATTGGCCGGAAAGAACCAAAGCCATTCAGAGAAACTGGATTGGGAAAAGCGTGGGAACGGAAATTGTTTTTTCGCTTGCTGATTCCGAGAATAAATTCACCGTATTTACTACCCGCCCGGATACTCTTTTCGGAGTAACTTATGTGGTTCTCGCGCCTGAACACGAACTGGTTGAAAAGATTACAACCGAGGATAGGAAAGCGGAAGTTGAAGAATATATTCGTCAGGCGACGACCCTTTCGGAAATTGAACGGACTTCGACCGTAAAGGAGAAAACGGGAGTTTTTACTGGGGCGTACGCGGTAAATCCTATTAACGGAGAAAAGACCCCAATTTGGATTGCAGATTATGTTTTAGCGAGCTACGGTACCGGAGCGGTTATGGCGGTTCCCGGACACGACGAAAGAGATTTTGAATTCGCCGCAAAGTATAAAATGCCGATTAGAAAAGTTATACTTGAAAAAGGAAAAACAGCCGAAGATGAATTAACCGAAGCTTTTACCGGCGCGGGAACTATGATCAATTCCGGCGCGTTTAACGGACTTCCGTCGGGCGAAGGGAAAGAGAAGATTTCGGATTATTTGGAAGAAAATAATTTTGGCGAGAGAAAAGTAAATTACAGACTGCGCGATTGGCTTATTTCGCGCCAACGTTATTGGGGAACCCCAATTCCGGTAATTTACTGCGAAGACTGCGGCGAAGTTCCCGTTCCGGAAGATCAACTGCCGATTGAACTTCCATACGATGTAAAATTTGAACACGACGGAGGTTCTCCTTTAGCCGGAAACGATGAATTTGTCAATACGGTTTGTCCTTCATGCGGCAAGCCCGCTAAACGCGACGTCGATACTATGGATACGTTCGTCGATTCTTCATGGTATTATCTCCGTTATCTCAATCCTCATTATGAAGATGGAATGTTTGATGCCGAATTAGCCGATAAATGGATTCCGGTTGATACGTACGTTGGAGGCGCTGAACACGCGGCGATGCATTTATTGTACTCAAGGTTTATTCATAAATTTCTGCGAGATATCAAATTGGTCAACAGCGACGAGCCTTTCCGCAGATTAATTCATCAGGGCATTATCACCAACCAAGGCGCTAAAATGTCTAAGTCCAAAGGAAACGTCGTAAACCCTAATGTGTTCACAAGCGAATACGGCTCCGATGTTTTCAGAATGTATATGATGTTTATGGGTCCATACGAACAGGGCGGAGATTGGAGCGATAAAGGAATTGTAGGCGTCGATCGTTTTGTACAAAGGGCGTATTCTTTTTATAAAGATAACGAGAGAATATTCGAAAAAGTTGAGCCGAAAGAAAAATATTCAATTCCGGAATTAAGCGATTCGGATAAGTCCGTTTACAGAAAAACTAACGCCGCGCTCAAAAGAGTTGAATATTCATTGGAGCATTTCTCTTTCAATACCGCGGTGGCGGCGTTAATGGAATTGCAGAATGAATTCAGAGAACGATTAGCCGATTGCGGCGATGAAATTAAGGCTTACGCTTTGGCTAGATTTACCGTTATGTTGGCTCCGTTAGCGCCTCACTTGGCGGAGGAAGGCTGGCGGCTTCTCGGAGGAGAATCTTCCCTTTTTGAAAATCCCGTTTGGTATGAAATTGACGAGCAAGCATTATCGGTGGACGAAGTCGTTATTGTCGTCCAAGTTAACGGCAAAGTCAGAGCCAAATTCTCAATGCCGAAAGATTCGAACTCGGAATCTGTAAAAGCGGAGGCATTTAAAAAAGAAAATGTAATTAACTTTACCGAAGGAAAGGATATAATTAAGGAAATTTATATTCCCAATAAAATATTTAATATTGTTGTTAAAGGATAATTCTATTGATTTGGAGAAGCAATGCTTGATATAAAATTCATAAGAGAAAACCCCGAAATTGTTAAAGCGGCGGTAATTAATAAAAACGAAAAAGCCGATGTCGATAAGATACTTCTATACGACGGAGTAAGGCGGGAAGCAATTCTTAAAGTTGAGGAATTTAAAGCCGAGAAGAACAAAATTTCGCAGAAAATCGGGAAAATGAAACAAGCGGGCGAAAATGCCGATCATATAATATCCCAGATGAAAGATATGAATGATCAAATTAAAAAACTCGATGGTTTGCTGAAAGAGGCGGAAACAGAAATGAAAGAACTTATTACCTGGTTGCCTAATATTCCGCATGAATCCGTTCCCGTGGGAAAATCAGCCGACGATAATGTGGAAGTTCGTCAATGGATACCCGAAGGATTCGATTTTGAGAAAAAGAATATTGTATTCGACCACGTGGACTTGGGAAAAATACTCAGCATTCTCGATTTTGAAAGAGGAGCGAAAGTTTCCGGTTCCGGTTTCCCTGTTTATATGGGTAAAGGAGCCACGCTAGAAAGAGCGCTGATTAACTTTATGCTCGATTTTCATATTACACGGCATAATTATACCGAAGTGTTTCCGCCGTTTCTCGTAAACCGCGCGTCGATGATGGGAACCGGACAAATTCCCAAATTGGAAGAAGATATGTACCATTGTTCCGTTGACGATCTATTCCTCATCCCTACCGCGGAAGTTCCCATTACTAATCTGCATCGTTCGGAAATTTTAAAAGACAGTGATTTGCCTAAAAAATATGTCGCTTACTCGGCTTGTTTCAGAAGGGAAGCCGGTTCTTACGGAAAAGATTCGAAAGGTTTTCTGAGAGTTCATCAATTCAATAAAGTTGAAATGGTTAAAATAGTTAAACCGGAAACATCTTACGAAGAGCTGGAGAACCTCGTAGGCGACGCCGAAGATATTCTTAAAGCTTTGAATATTCCTTACAGAGTATTGCTGCTATGCACGGGGGATTTGAGTTTTTCCGCGGCAAAATGTTACGATATTGAAACTTGGTCTCCCGCCGAAAACAAATGGCTCGAAGCTTCATCGTGCAGTAATTTCGAGGATTTTCAAGCGCGCCGTGCGAATATTCGGTTTAAAACCAAAGATATGAAAAAACCGCAATTCGTTCACACGCTGAACGGATCCGGACTTGCAACCAGTCGGCTGATGGTTAGCCTGCTGGAAAATAATCAAACTGAAGACGGGAAAATTGTAGTTCCGGAACCCCTTCGGAAATATACCGGATTTGATATAATTGAATAGTCTCAAAAAGCTTAATAAATATTTTCTTAATTATAAAAAGAAACTTTTATTCGGAATAGTATTTATACTCTTCTCGAATATGTTTCAGGTTTTTATTCCGCTCCAGTTGCGGAAAGGGATTGACGGGATAATTAACAACGCCGCAGTAAGCGAATTAATAAATTATTCGCTGCTTATAGTCGGCGCGGCGCTGTTGAGCGGAATTTTCCGTTTTTTAATTAGAGAAACAATCATCGTTATTTCCCGTGAAATTGAATTCGATTTGAGGCAGGACTTTTGGAGTCACATTCAGAAACTTCCGTTAAAATTTTTCCAGAATAATTCCACCGGCAATATCATGTCTCACGCTACAAATGATATTAGCGCGGTTCGGATGTATGTTGGTCCCGCGGTGATGTACTCCGTTGATACCGGCACTAAATTTATCATTGTAATTTCAATTATGCTTACAATATCTCCGCTGCTCACGTTTTATACGCTTGTTCCTCTTCCGCTGCTTTCGTTTTTTGTTTATCAATTAAGCAAAAGAATACATAAAAAATTTACACGTATTCAAGAGAAATTTTCGGAATTGACAACCAAAGCACAGGAGAATTTTTCCGGTTTCAGAGTTATTAAATCCTACGTCCGGGAGAAAAACGAAATCAATTCCTTCACCGGTTTGAGCAAAGATTATCTCGAACGCAATATGGAAAAGGTCAAAATTCAAGCTCTTTTTATGCCGATTTTATTCCTCATTTCGGGTATTTCGATTATCATTGTTATTTGGGCGGGCGGAACAATGGTGATTGATCGGGAACTCACGCTCGGAGATCTTTCGGCGTTCATAATTTATTTGGGACTGCTTATTTGGCCAATGATAGCTTTCGGGTGGATAATCAATATTATACAGCAGGCGTCGGCAAGCATGAAGCGGCTGATGAAAATTTGGAACGAAGAGAGCGATATAACCGAAAATGAAGATACCGATTATTCGATAACGGGAATTGAAGGAGTGATTGAATTTAGGAATGTGAGTTTCCGCTACCGCGAAGATTTGCCGGACGTTCTCGAAGATATAAATTTGAAAATTCCTAAAGGAAGCTCGGCGGCTTTTATAGGTCATACCGGAGTGGGTAAAACTACTCTTGTAAATTTAATTTCCCGGCTTTACGATGTAACCGAAGGGAGTATTCTGATTGACGGAAAAGATATTAGAATTTTCCCTTTCAAGGCGCTAAGGAAAAATATAGGAATGGTGCCTCAGGAAACCTTTCTTTTTTCAGATTCGCTGCGCAATAACATTCTATACGGCTCTCCGGATAAAGAAGAAGAGAAAATGCTTCGCGCGGCTTCGATAGCCGGATTGGAAAAGGACGTTGCCGATTTCCCGAAAAAATACGATACCGTTCTCGGCGAAAGAGGCATAACTTTATCAGGCGGACAAAAGCAGCGCGCCTGCCTTGCGCGCGCAATTGCCGTGGAGCCGAAAATTCTAATTCTCGACGATTCTTTTTCCGCTGTGGATACAAATACCGAAGAGGAAATTCTTACGAAATTGAAAAATTTTATGAACGGCAGAACTTCAATTATTATTAGTCATAGAATATCAACGGTTAAAAACGCGGATAGAATTTTTGTAATTGACGAAGGAAAAATAGCCGAAGAAGGCACACACGACGAGCTGGTGAAATTGGACGGTATTTATGCCGATATTCATTTCAAACAGAAATTGGAAGAAGAACTGCAGGAGATTGGATAGCGCATGTCTATGCAGAGCGATGAAATAATGGGTAAAGCTTACGATTCGAAGTTGATGAAAAGACTGCTCGGATACGTGAAACCCTACAAAAAATATGTTTTCCTCGCGATCCTTTTGAATATTGTTGTCGCAGGTTTAGGACCCGTAAGACCATATCTAACTAAAATTGCCATTGACGATTCTCTGGCGAATAAGGACTACGACAGTCTGTTAACTATAAGTTTACTCCTTATCGGTTCGCTTCTTTTTCAGGCTGTAATACAATATTTCCTAACTTATTACACGCAGTTGATGGGGCAGAAAATCATTTTCGATTTACGCGTGAAAATCTTTTCGCACATCCAAAAATTATCTCTCAAATTTTTCGATAAAACTCCCGTCGGCAGAATTGTTACCCGGGTGACCAACGATATTGAATCTTTGAATGAGTTATTCTCATCGGGAATTGTAATGGTATTCAGCGATATTTTTATTATTCTCTGGATATTTATTTTTATGTTCGTTCTTGCGTGGAATTTATCCCTCGTAACGCTTTCGGTTCTGCCGGTTTTGTTTTACGGTACGTTTTTGTTCCGCAGAAAGGTGAGGGATTCATACAGAAATGTGCGTAAATATCTCGCCAGGCTAAACAGTTATATGCAGGAGCATATCACCGGAATGAGCGTTGTACAGATATTTAATAAAGAAGAAGATGAGTTGGGCGAGTTCTCAAAAATTAATGGAGACCACAGAGACGCTAATGTGAAATCAATTTTTTATTACGCTGTATTCTTTCCGACCGTGGAATTATTGAGCAGTATTGCCGTGGCTTTAATTATTTGGTACGGCGGAGGCAATGTATTAAAAGGCGTTATGACCGTCGGCGTGTTATTCGCTTTTATTCAATATACGGAAATGTTTTTCCGTCCGATTAGAGACCTCTCGGAGAAGTATAATATAATGCAGACGGCAATGGCTTCATCCGAAAGAATATTTAAATTGCTCGATGATGAAACAAAAATTGAAAATGCCCCGAAAGCCGTATCATTGAAAAACGTTAAAGGCACAATAGAATTCGATGATGTTTGGTTTGCCTATAATCCGGATGAATACGTATTAAAGGGAGTTTCATTTAAAATTGACCCCGGCGAAACGGTGGCGATTGTCGGCGCAACCGGCGCTGGCAAAACAAGCATTACAAGCATCCTTTCTCGGTTCTATGAAATTCAGAAAGGGAGAATATTAATAGACGGCGTTGATATACGCGATATCCGGAAAGAGGAATTAAGGAAATATATTTCAATTGTTCTGCAGGATGTATTCCTTTTTTCAGGCACTATTCGTTCAAATATTGATTTGGGAAGCGAGGATATTACGCTTGAAGAAGTTAAAGCCGCGGTGAAAATTGTTGGCGCGGATAAATTTATTGAAAAGCTTCCCGACAAATACGATGAAAAAGTTATGGAAAAGGGCGCTACTTTAAGCGTGGGGCAGAAGCAGTTAATTTCTTTTGCCAGGGCGCTGGTTTTTAATCCGCAAATTCTTATATTAGATGAAGCGACTTCGAGCGTTGATACGGAAACCGAAATATTGATTCAAAAAGCGATCGAAAAAATGTTAAAAGGAAGAACCTCAATAGTAATAGCGCACAGATTATCTACGATTCAAAGCGCGGATAAAATAATGGTTATGCACAAAGGAGAACTGCGCGAAATCGGCACTCACCAAGAACTTCTCGCTAAGAGAGGAATTTATTACAAACTCTATCAGCTACAATATAAAGATCAGGAACTAACTCAAACAGCTTAGTAAGGAGGTACTATGAAACAGAGCTTCATGACTCTTCAACGTCATATTATTGAAGGCGAGAAAAGGCATCCTGAAGCAACCGGCGAACTCTCCGCTCTTCTATCCGAATTATCATTAGCAGCCAAAGTTATCTCTCTCGAAGTTAATAAAGCGGGATTGGTCGATGTGCTCGGATTTACGGGAGATGAGAATGTTCACGGCGAAAAGGTAAAAAAACTTGATATGTTTGCCCATGATACAATGATTAAAGCATTGGACCATGGCGGACATCTTTGCGTGATGGCGTCTGAAGAAGAAGAGGATATTATTCATATTCCGAAGAATAAAAAACTCGGAAAGTATGTAATGATGTTCGATCCGCTTGACGGTTCTTCCAATATTGACGCAAATGTCAGTATCGGAACAATTTTTTCAATTTACAGAAGAATCTCCCCCGAAGGCACACCCGGCACTTTGGAGGACTGCCTTCAAATGGGAGTTGAGCAAGTAGCGGCTGGATACGTAATTTACGGTTCTTCAACCATGCTTGTTTATACCGCCGGAGAAGGCGTTCATGGTTTTACTCTCGATCCCGCATTCGGAGAATTTCTGCTATCTCACGAAAACATTCAAATTCCGAAACGGGGTAGAATTTATAGTATTAACGAAGGTAATTACAAATACTGGCATCCCGGATTAAAAAACTATATCAAATTCCTTCAGAAAGACGAAGACCCGGAGGAGAAACCATATTCAGCCCGATATATCGGTTCGATGGTTGCGGATATTCATAGGAATCTTCTTTATGGCGGAATATTTATTTATCCCGCCGATAGAAGGAATCCGAAAGGTAAATTAAGATTACTCTATGAATGCAACCCGATGGCTTTTATTATTGAACAAGCCGGAGGAAGAGCCAGCGACGGCAAACAGAGAATTCTTGAGAAAAAACCTCAAGCTCTTCATGAAAGAACTCCCGTTTATATCGGCAGCGAAGAAGATGTTCTTACTGTGGAGGAATTTCTTAAAGCGGAAGAGAGAGTTGAAGTAAAGTAAATTTCTAATACTCATTTTTACGATAAGCAGTACTTATAACTTAAGGGAAAAAACCCGGCTTCAGCCGTATTTTTTCCCGAATTTTTTTCCGCCGCATAAAGCGACGACAAAGCTATGAAAAATGTTTAGCATTTAAAGTTGTGTTTAAATGGAATAATCGGCGTGCTTGGGTTTGTCAAAAAGATGTTAGAAAATTATTGAGTAATTTATTGTAAACATCATAGTCATACTGAGAATATTCCACAAAAATTACTTGTTCAATTCCTGAATTTTTCGACAGATAATCCGCGACCGTTGTTATTGCAATTGTTGCCGAGGGTTCCAATGGGAATCCGTAAACGCCGGAACTTATGGCGGGAAAGGCGATGGATTTAATTTTATTTTCATCGGCTAATTTCAATGAATTAATATAGCAATTCATCAGCAATTTATCTTCGCCTAAATTGCCGCCCCGCCAAACGGGACCAACGGTATGAATTACATATTTTGCGGGAAGATTATAACCTTTAGTTATTTTTGCTTCGCCTGTTTCGCAGCCGTTTAAAGTTCTGCATTCTTTCAGCAATTGTGGTCCGGCGGCTCTATGGATAGCTCCGTCCACCCCTCCTCCGCCGAGAAGAGTTTTATTAGCCGCGTTAACTATTGCGTCCGCTTTAATTTTTGTAATATCGCCCAGTACTGTTTTTAACTTGGATTTCATAAATTATTTATTACTTAGTTGTAAATTCTTTAATCAATTCCGAATGAGCCGGATAGAGGTTTATCAGTTCCTCCGATGTTCCGATGCGAAAATCCCGGAAATCGAATCCGGGCGAAACGGTACATCCGAGAAGAATATAATTAAGTTTGTCGTCAACTTCCGCTGCGAACCATGAAAGTTTAGGAATTACAACCTGAATTTTTTCCCCTTCGGAGATATTTTTGCCGAGAATCTCTTTGCGATAATTACCGCCTGTATCAATTATGTGAATCGAAGCGGACGAGCCTTCATAATGATGCCAAATTTCATCGGACAATAATTGATGAAAATGAGAACGGTCGTTTTGAATTAGCAGATAATAAATTGACGTGCAAATATTTCTTTCAGAATTATATTCTTCGGGAAGAGCGGATTCGGAAACAATAAATCCGGAACGGTAAATTTCCTTAAAGTAACCTCCTTCCGGATGAGGCGATAGGTCTAATAATTCAATTAATTTCTCTATTCTCTTCATCTGATATCTTATGTAATTTTAAGTAAGATAAATATTGATTTATTGATGCAAAGAATCAAGCTGGTAAATAGTCGCTTTGAGCGTCGTTAATATTTATTAATTCAAGATTTTTAACGTATTCAATGGGAGCCTCAATTTTACCATAATCACACAACAGCTCTTTGAATTCGTCGTCGGAGATAGAGTTTACACGGGCTACGGATCTTAGATAACTTATTTCCTTCCGGTGAAGAATTTTATCGCTTACAGCCAGCCGTATGCCGTCCTTAAGGAATTGCAAAGCAATATCTCTGCCGGAAAATATTACCGGTTCGTCAATTAAATATTCGTTTTCCATTAATTCGGAGATTGCTCCTTCTATAAAACGAGATTCAAAGTTAAGCCTTTTGCCAATTTCTCTTATCACCTCTTTTTCTTGCGGAGCCAGATTATTATCTTTTCTGGAAAGGATTAGTAACCCTTTTAAATAAGTGCTGCGGTCCAAAAAACTAAATTTCATATGTACTCCAAAACCCGTAAAGAATTAACCTCAATTTAAGGAAAATAAATATTATTCGGTTGACGAAAATCACATTTTATCTCTTTCAAAACTAAAGAGATTACCTCAATTAAACAGTAAGCTTATTTACAGTTGGTCGGCTAAAATGTTCCAATTTTAGAACGAATCTCAAATTGGTTCATTTGAATGTTCGCCATGTCTCAAATAACCTCTAAAATCGACTAATATATTTTGGCGCTCTATTTGCGTAATGACGTAAAGAAATATAGGAGAAATTATGAGTCTAACTCAAATTATAATGTACAGCCTGGCATTGGGCATTTTGTTCTTTACGGTAGTATTTGTGATTTCGTATGTATCATCACGATTAAATAGAGCTCCGGTGCCGTATTCAGAACATGATTCTCTCGTCCATCATACGAGGGAAATGAGAAAGTCATATAACAGGCAGCTAAGAACGGCGCCCGGGAAAGTATTGTTTCTGAATAATCACGAAGAAATTAAAAACCATTCTTTAGATTACGGCGAGGAAACAAAAATCATCCATCTCGAGCGATACAAAAGGAACACGCTTGACGCGCAGCAGAGAAAGATGAGCGGAAGAAGGTTTACCGTTGTTAATGCCGCAGTAAATACCGAACCGGAAAGAATGAATTATGTTCCGACATATACTCGCGGAATAAGTTCAGCTGATGCGAATTTTTATTAAGAAGCGAATATATTTTTGATAAAATGCTTATATTCATAAACATTGAATATGAGCATTTTTTATTTCTGCTCCTTTTTATATAGTAAACAGTAAGGAGGTATTAGTGAACGGAATAGATAACTTCAATGAACCGACACAACCCGGTAAAGCCCCGCAGGAAGACCTTTGGCGAATATTTAGAATTATGGCGGAATTCGTGGACGGTTTCGAGAAAATGGCGTCAATCAAACCGAGCGTAGTAATCTTCGGATCGGCGAGGACAAAACCGGATGAATATTATTATAAACTTTCGGTGGAAACGGCAAAGGAATTAGTTCATAAAGGATTTGGAATTATTACCGGAGGCGGACCCGGAATTATGGAAGCCGCAAATAAGGGCGCAAAAGAAGCCGGGGGGAGTTCGATGGGAGTAAACATTGATCTGCCTTTCGAGCAGAGCGCTAATCCTTATATCGACCCGGATAAACTATTAACTTTCCGTTATTTCTTCGTAAGAAAAATTTGCTTCTTTAAGTATTCTCAGGGATATGTTCTTATGCCGGGTGGTTTCGGCACCCTTGACGAAGGTTTTGAAGTTATGACGCTGGTTCAAACCGGAAAGACAAGTAATGTTCCTATTGTAATGATGGGAAAGGAATACTGGAGCGGTTTAATTGACTGGGTAAAAGATAATTTATTAAAACGTAAATTAATAAACGAGGATGACCTCAACTTATTCACAATTTGCGACGATCCAAAGGAAGCGGCTTCGATAATCTATAATTTCCATAAAGAGAAAAGGATGAGCACAACTTTTTAACCGGTGCGTTTAATTATCGCTATCGATATATCGTCGTGTATTTTGTAGTCGTTGCGGAAAAAATTTACGTCGCGTATAATTTTTTGTCCTAATTTTTCCGCGGGTTCGTTTCCGTATTTTTCAATTAATTTCAAAAATCGCGCTTTACCGTAAAAATAATGAAGCTGATTTTCCGCTTCAACAACTCCGTCGGAATAAGCAATTATCGCGTCGTCTTTCGTCAAATTTAACTCGCATAAATTAAATTCCGGCGAATCCATCAACCCGAGAGCGATATCTCCTTTTGGCAGTTCGGTAATTTTTCCGTCGGAATAAATTATCGGCGGCATATGTCCGGCATTTACATAAGTGACTTTATCCGAATTTTCCTTTACCGTAAAGGAAATGAGCGAAGAAAACCGGCTGTGAATTCCATCTTTATAGAAAAGATCGTTAACTTTTGAAATTATCTCCCGAAGTTCAAAAGGTTCGCCGGATAAAGTTCTAAGAGAAGATTGAAGTTTAATGGAAAATAATGCGGCGCCTAGCCCCTTGCCGGAAACATCGCCAACGGTTAGAATATATGAACCGTCTTTTCTTTTGATGAAATCGACCAAATCGCCGCCTACGTCGTTTGCCGGAAAACTGTAAAGCCAAATATCCCATCCGGCTGCAGCAGGCTGTTCTGGAGGCATAAGAGCCTGCTGGACCTGCCTTCCTTCGCCGAGTTCGCTCTTTGCTAAAAGTTTATCCTTTAGTTCCAGCATAAGAATAAAAATCAATATTGTTCCGCCCAAAATAGAAATGTTCGTTGAATCGGTATTGCCGTATTTTATCGCTCCGCCGAAAAGTGTAAACGTAAATCCTAACATAAAAAGAAGCCGTCTTATAGGGGTAAGTTTAAATATCATCGCTTTTAGCAACCACCAATTAAGATGAAAGAACCTGGAGAAAACGCCCATATGTTTTAATCTTTCGTTTTTCTCCTTGTCTATAAAGTACTCGTGCAATTCGGAATAATCTTCTTTCAGTTTGTTCCAATAATTGCCTTGTCTTAAATCGTCTTTAAGCCGGTCTCTTAATCTTTCGTTATGTGTCTGCATTTAATTTCTCTTCAGATCGTTCATCTATTAAGACGTATTGACAGAGAAAATTCCCCATAGCTTGCAAGGCGAAAATAAAAAAGCCGGATATGCTCCGGCTTCATGTTTAATCTTTCATTCTTAAACCATCTTCTTCGTGGATGAAGATCCAGCTCACAACTTTCCCGATATCTATACGCTCGAAATCATTCCAATATTTTTTATTGCGGACGTGCATTGAACTCGAATCCAAAGCCGGCAGATTTTCCGCTTCATTAATTATACCTTTTATTCTGTTTATCCATGCTTCGAAATTTGACGGACGCAGATCAATCCAGCCGTCTTTAGCCCAAAGATTTTTGCTTTCGTCGTCAACAGTCAGTTCGTCCTCCCCGCGGAACGGAGGAATTTTAATTTCGTTACCTCGGAGCAGCGATTTACCGTCGGATAATAAAACGGGAATCCCGATTGAAACAATCCGGCTGAGAAGATCGCTGTTATTCTTAAGATAGTCCGTTACTTTATTTGAAAGCTCTTCGGGAGGAATTTCTTTAATCTGTTTTAATGTACCGCAGACTTTCTTCAGCAAATGAATTTCGTAAAGTAGCTTTGATAAACGCGGGGGACCTAAAAGTTCAAAAGCTACGCTTTCAATTTCATGCATTTGTTCAAGTTCTTCAAGGCGTTCAATAGCAGAATGCTGAAGAAATCCCGCCCTGTATGACGGTTCTAATGTTGCGTTATCGAGAGCGTTAATAATATCATGACCGGTATTGCCGCCTTTAATTTCATAAATAACGTCGTCGGCAATTTCTTCCGGCGTAACATATTCCATCTGCCCTTGGGAAGTGATAGCTTCGAATTCTCCGCGAGAAAAAGTGCCGTTCTCGCCGGTATCGATGAAAACGGATTTAAGATTTTCGCCTTTGCCGGGTTTCAGAGTTTCCGGCTTTAATTTAAGCGAGGAAGTAAGTAATTCCGCGTCGTCGAACGAAACGTCGATAAGTTCTATCGGTTTGCCCCGCTTTTTAATTTCGCCGAATTCAATCCTTTTCCAAGCGATAGCCGCGGTGGGTTTTATCTCTTTTGTTATTGCGACTCCGGGTGTTCTGCCCATTAAAAACAGAAGCAGCGTATGCGCTCCGGCAACGGACGATTTACTCAGCAGTACTCTCGAAGGTTTTTCTTCGCTGTGTGTGTAGGGAATGTTAAGTCCCATTCCGCCTGTGCCGCTCGTGCCTATTTTGATGTAAATTTTCGTTCCCGCTTCCGTCATTGAATTGTACATAACTTGAATATGCCGAATTAACTGGGGGACATAAAGAGTGCATATCAGTTTTTCGGTTTCGTCTATCAAATTTTCCGCTGTCGGTTCTTTACGGATGGTCCTTTTGATGGTTCTGTAGGTAGAATAAATATCCTGATAAGCAATTCCGGTAGCGCTGTTTATGCAGTCGATAACTATGCTCGGTTTGTAAGTGATTAACAGTTGATAAATAGATTGGTTGTGCAGTATCTCATCATCGAGTTCTTCCATTATATCTCGCATTAAAACGCTGCGTTTTTCCCTGTCATCTAACAGGGCGAGACGATCGTCGTCTTTAAATTCATGCCGGACAAAAATATTCCCCCACCACGGAATAAAATAATCGTCCGGAGTGTTGGGGAATTCTTCTTTTAACCGGCTGCAAGCTTCTTTTGCTTCTTCTTCTTTCAAGGATGTCACAACTATCTGACTCGGCTCTTCTTTAATAATTTTACGTATGACGGAGTTGCCGACCAATCCCCATCCGCCAAGAACTAAAACTCTTTTGTCTTTAATATCCATAGTTCACCTGATTAGTTTTTTAAAAGATGACATATAGAAAATTAAGCTATCTTTAATTATCTAACAAGGGGAAACGGTGAAAATAGAAGAACAAAAGAAATTACCTGAAAATCGATATGTGAAAAAATATAATATTATTAAGCTACTTTTAAGCCGGTTCTTAGTATTTCTTTTACAAATGGATCTTGACTATTAAAATCTTGAGGTGAAAAAGGAATTATTTCTAATTGGCTGCTTACAGAAAGTGTGATACTTCTAATTTTATCTTTGTCATCAATACGATTACCAACAAATATTTCAGAAACTAAAGCAATATCAATATCACTCCAATCATGAAAATCACCTTTAGCATAACTTCCAAAAAGTATGGCTTCTTTAATAGGAATATTGTGTTGTTTCAATGATTTTATGTACGTTTCTATTATTTCCTTTACTTTAGAAGGGAGTTGAACCATTTATAAAATTCCTCTATTTTATTAAGATATTTTTTCGTATAAATATCATCACATCGTTTATAAAACTCTAATTTATAATCAGGATAACGAGTTGCTATGTTGAAAAAGATAAAAATAAACTACATATTTTTCTGCAATGTTTCAATAGTATTTCGGAGCAGGTTATTTTAAAAGAACCAACTTTTTAACTGTCGAAAAAGCGACGCTCTTTATTCCGTCCGAATGTCCTGAAGATTCTGTGACGATCGCTATGCGGTAAAAGTATATTCCGCTAGATAACTCGGAAGCATCGAAAACAATTTCGTAATTGCCCGCAGACTGCTTTTTGTTAACCAAGTCGGTGATTTTACGTCCTAACATATCATAGACTATTAATTGCACGAATCCGCTTTTAGGGAGCGAATAGCTGATTGTTGTGCCTGGGTTAAATGGATTTGGATAATTTTGCGAAAGTGAAAATTCAGAAGGAATATCATTGTTTTCAGTCTTGACGTCTGTAAATATTTTTTCATATTGTCTAAATAGAAATGTGAATCCGCCGCCGCCGATCCAAACATAAGGAAAGTCGTCTTCAACAAATACATCAATTGTGTTTAGATTTTTCTTTGTAAATGTCTCAACCTCTCTTGAAAAAGTTATTTCCCCGTCGGAATTAAAGTAATAGCTTAATAATTTTCCATTGTCTCCACTCTCTAAAACTCTTTGCTCATTCCAAATATCCGGTCCGAGAATTTTACAATCAG
>CAYNUJ010000009.1:19335-32948 GCA_964400095.1 uncultured Melioribacteraceae bacterium | reverse complement strand
TATATATTTTTTTTCGTAAAATAACTTTACTTTTAACGTTTGATTTTTTAACTTCACTTTACCATTTCACAAAATAGGAGACACACCGTGGCAGAAAAAAAATTCAACGAACCGAAGACCGCTTTTGGTCGATACATGGTCAACAAATTCATCCCTCAGTATTCAAATAATGTAATGGGATTAGTGTATGTCGGCGCGGCAATTCTGATTATTATTGTCGGTATGCGCGGACTTGGCGAATTAGTTGGACAGTTAGGATTTTTCCCGCAGTTCATGTTAAATGAAACGGGTACTAAAATATCCCCTCAAGTTGTAGTTCTTTCACTCTTTTTGGAATTCCTCTTATTATTAATTCTTGCGGTAGTTACTTTCTTTACACCGGAAGAGGCTCATGGCGAACCTGAAGCTCAGGCGCCCGCTAGGATTTCAATTCCGGATTTCAAAGCTGAGATTGAAAAAATCAAAGAGCTTAGCAACGAAGAAAAAGTAATGGTAAGATCGTTCCTCGATGAATTCGAGCAGATAACTGTAAAGGTTAATCGAATTCAAGAAAGCAATGTTCAAGCTCTCAGAAAAATGAGAGAAGCTCTTACAAATAATTAATAAAAATATGAGGTGATACTACCGTGAAAAAGAACATGGTCTATTTCGTTCTGTATATTGTTCTTATTACAGAACTGCTCATCGTAATTACGGAACGAGATGAATTACAAGAAGTTGAGCATCAAATTCGTGACAAAATGATTTCAACCCTTGCCGAAATGTATAGAACTCCGATTGTATTATCCGTACCGGATAAGTTTTCGGATTATAATCTGGCGTCAAAAGAACCTAAGCGAGTTGTTTTTACTCCTATCGGGTTAAATTCCGAAGAAGAAAAAAAGAATGTTAAATATTTTATTTCTATGGTCGAAGGTTCAAAAGCTCCGAGAAGCTGGCCGGAAGGTGGAGTATCAACCGATAATCAGACGGAGAATTTTTTGATCCAGAACGAGGACGGCAACGCGGTTTTCGTAGCCGATTTTAAGAACGCCGGAAAATTCAAATTTGCCGTCAAGTGTATTGTTCAAAGAGTTCTGCCGGATTATTTACCCGAAAAACTTTTGAAAGAATTGAAAAAAGACATTGGCGAGGCGAACCTTCTTCAGGAAAGCGAGCCGGTAGATTTTGTGGTAAACGCGAAACGAATTGGCGGTTTGAAGAAAAAAGAAGCGAAAATATCATTTTAAGTTAATAAATATGTAGTTCAATAATTTGGGGGTCGTATGAAGCGAATCCTTTTGTTAGCGCTGCTTTTTGCAGTGAGTGTAACTTTTGCTCAAGATAAAATTATAGATACTTTAACTGTTGTTACTCTTCAGAAGTTCAAAATTCCGAGCGATAGGAATATTGTTCTCCAGAATATATTGGACTTAAATGTGAAGGCTGATATCATGGATGAAAACGGAAATTTAGTTCGTCCTTCCGAGGATATTTGGCAGTCCCCAAATAAAGCCGATTTTAAAAGGGAAGTAGCCGGAGGCAGAGGCGCCACCGTGCAGTTTTCTTTTAACGACGCTTTGGATAAACCGGGAACATATTTTCTTGAAGCGGTAATAAAATTTAAGGATGAAAACAGACGCTCTCATTCAGCCCCCGCTAAATATATGATTAATGTCGATTATCCCACTATTGCTTCCGAGATAAACTTGAGAAACGGAGCGCCCTATTATTATTCAGAAAAAGAGACTTTCTCTTTCGCCACTATCGAGTTCAGCGATCCGAATAAATATTCGTATCAAATTGTTGATCCGAGCGAAAAAATACTTCAAAGCGGTACAGGATCTATTGTAAAATTAGATACTGTATTTAAAGATATTGGGAATGTCGGAAAAAAACTCGTTGTTAAAGGATTTTATGACGGGAAGCCGTTCTATTACAGAGAAAACGGCGATCCCGAGCCTAAATTATCCGAATGGGAAATCGATCTGCAAAAACCGGCTTTTAATCAATTCCATGATTGGACTTTGGGCGATGCGTCTGAAAAATCGAATAAGCAGTTAGTGCTCTCTTTTTACAATGAAAGCGCTAAACGATTGTTATTTACTTACGCCAACTCAACCGCCGACGGTAATTGGGTATTTCTTGCGCCTAAAATCCGCGGATTGAGGATCACTTCCGATCCCGAAGGATTAATTGTTTACAAGAGTTCGTCTTCTTCCGGAGCTTTCGTATATATTTACATCGATTATGATCAGGAAAAAGTTGATCTTATCGAAGATTACGGAACGGTTGAGACGAAACTCCATGTTGAGTTTACTACTCAGTTTAATGAGAGAATATCTAAAGATTATATAGGAACGCTTATAAAATAAGGTTTTGTATGAGAAAAAATTTACTATTATTAATTATATCAATTTTGTTATTCTCTCTTCATTATGGTCAGTCTAAGGATGAAATATTAGACAAAATTGATTTAAAAATAAGCAAAGATAAAAAATATCTCAACTTATATTACATTTCGTTTACTCCCGAGGAAGTGAAAGATACGCTTCTTTATTGGCTTCCAAAACCAAAGGACCGTAAACCGTTTAGGATTGATTTCTCCGACGGCGTTGACTATAGATTGGTATTTCTTAATGAAGGAATAGATATCGATTCAATGGTTGTCATCTATCTTCAGAAAATCAAGCAAGATGTTTCTGGCAAGGCTCAACTCTTCGGAGGTTCCGCTCAAGCGCAAATTGATACTTCGATGGAATTTTTGTATTCCGATTTATATTATTTGAGGGATTCGTATCCGAAGAAATACGGAGCGTTCTATAAATTCCTCCACGAATATATTGGAAACAACGGAGAAGATGTAATCCAAAGTTTATTAGGTATAAAGCCCGATGAAAATGTTAAAACCGTCTTAGGGATTTCGGCGAGAGACAATTTGGATTACCTTGAATATGCGCGCGCAAATTATAATCACTGGTATCCCTATCCAAAAAAGAAAACCGGCGGTTTTAGCAGAGGCGGCGGAAGCGAATTTCCTTTTAAAGTGGACGCTTCTTTAACATCTTTAACTTTCGCATATTCTCCTTGGATGGATTTTAAATTCGGCGGAGGAGCCAGTATAGAATTCACTACTGAAGACAAATTATTAAATATTTTGCCTTACGAAGGAATGAATTTTGCCGGCGTAGCTAGGCTGCTTCTTGAATTGGATGCCGGGAAAGGAATGAATAAAGCGCTTTATCTGGATTCGCGTATCGGCGTTAAAATTAAAGCTAGGACAAATGAGATATTATCGAAAGTGCCGATTTTTATGACCGATCCTCCCAAATTGAATACGGTTACTTCATTCATAGTTGACCTTAAAGCGACGCGTCCGTTTTCTTTGCCGTTCATGAATCTTTACCTAAATGTAGGAACGAGAAATTTTGATAATCCATATTCTATCATCGAAGTTAACGGCGTGAAAAAATCATATTTTACATTCAGCCAAATAGCTTATACAATGTCCTTCTATTGGAATACCAGCGACAAAAGAACGAGTCGTTTCAGAATGGATATCGGTTTAGGTTATCATGATGTTTGGCAGTTAAATTATAATTCTCTCGGCGAACCGACTAATTCGGAACTCATTCAGGAGAAATTTTCGCCTATTGTCGCGCTGAATTTTAATTTCGCTCCAAAAGGCAAACCGCTTTTCGGGATCGGAATTCGTTCATACGACAGCAGACCGAAAATTACCGGCTGGTTCCGGATAGTGGAGATATCCGATAGACATTCGGTTAGAGTTGAAACGGTTTATTTAGCCCCGCCTGTCGCTAGGAAAGTGAGACCTTGGGAAAATGAAAACGGTGTTCTTGTTCAAATAAGATATCGTTTAGGAGTATAGATATGAGAAAATATTTACTATTTTTCACCATTATTGTTTTCAGTTTTGTCGGTAATTCCTATTCTCAAGATAAAAACAACGATGTTGAATTAAGTAACTTGATAAATGTGTATTCCAATCTTGAATACAACACAATTGCGTTTGACGATTTAAAAAATAAGTGGATTATTTCCGACCCGCTTTTAATAAGAGAAATCTTTAATAGGTTTGTTGTAAAAAACGCTCTTCGAGAAAAAGGGAAAGTCTTAAATCATAATGAAATTCGTCAGAAATCATTGGAAATACAAGGCGGGAATACGCTTATTTTTCTTCGTAAAAGGTATTATGACAATGAAATTGAATACTTTGCTTTTGTTCCGTATTCCGAAATTTATAAACAAAACCCAGCTCTTTTAGTAGATTCGGTTGACGACGGCTTTTACCTAAGGTCTGTTATCGGGAATCGTCTTTATAAGAAAATTCAAGAACGCAGTTATTTTTTCAGCGGAGTAACGAAAGACGTTTTCGATGTTAGAGCGGGTTATTATTTCAATATTTATCTTGATCTTATTCAACCCGAACTAATGTTTTGGTCCACTACATCAAAAGAGAGGAATAAATATCTGCTTTCTTTTTTCGGTAATTGGGGTAATGATAATATTTTTATGCCGGGTCAGTTCCTCCGGACTTATACCGTGGGAACAAAATTAACGTATTTCGACGTAATTTCGAGCGAACCCGGAGATTACTCTTATCAAGTTGCGGTTGGTATCGGTCTTCCGTCCAACAGTATGTTTGTTTCCGCCCTGCCGAAAGCAACGAGATTGTTCAAATCCGGTCAGGATATTTATGTGAATATTTCCGGTCAGCCGTTCGAAACGCTTTTCCCGAAATTCGAAAATTTTTATTTAGACTTTGAATTGGGATATAATGTCATTGAATATGCTTACAGAGATTATGGCATTAAAAGTTCGGTTGCTTTTACTTCATTTCGAGATTATTTCAGCTTAAAAGTAAGAAAACGTAAAATATTTAACATCTTCAACCTCGGGCAATTTAAAGCTTCGCTCGGTGTTTCATCTCACGATGTATATAAAATGCAATTAGATCCGCTTTTAGGAAAAGTTGTTGACCTTGAACCCAAAAAGGATTTTATCAGCAAGTTTACACATTACGCAATCGGAAGCGTTGGAATTGAAAAATTCGGCGGATTAATTCAGTACGACGTCGATTTTAATTTTGGATATAGCGTTGACGGTTATGCCCTGGGAGGCGTTAAAGCTGTTGTAATGCTAAGCGATAACTTCGGGTTGGATTTAAGATATTATCAGGCTCTCGGTTTTTCCGCCACTAAACAGCCATGGCGGACGGATACTTATATTGTATTCTCGCCTGTAATTAAAATTAATTATTAATTAAATCATATACGGTATGCGGAAAATAATATTAATCCCTATAATATTGGGCTTCTTTTGCTACACTCAAGCCCAAACTGTTGAAAGATATATCCAAAAGATATCTCGTAAAATTAAAGAGGATAATACTTATTTAAATCTTCAGGCGGTTAATTTTTCTCCGCTTCGCCCCGATGAATTAAAAGATTTCAAAAACATACCGATGATGAATGGAGAAACTTATGACTTTGACTTTGTTGAAGGCGTTCAATATAAGTTTATCATTCTTCCGGAAAATATAGATTTTGACGATCCCATTCTTCTTGTAGTAAAAAAAATAACCCCTCCGTCATCCGGAGGGGGACAGCAACTATTCGGCAACGTTGACACCGCTCCGGAAGAAATTGTTGCGCTTTCATTCGAAGATATGCAGAATATTTATTTTAATCATAAAGAAATTTATGATAAACTTATTTCAAAAGTGGAAGGACTACTTAAGGAGAGCGAGCCGGAAAAATTATTAAAAATAAAAGTCGACACGGAAGTTAAGAAAAGCAGAGGTATTTCCGCGCCCGATAATTTGGATTATCTCAATTTTGCATGGGTTAACAGTCCGCATATGTTTCCTCCCAAACCCGCTAAAACTAAGCTGGGCGGAAGAAAAGGATTTGTGCGCCCCGGTTCCAAAACTGCCGGAGGCGGCGGTTCTCCGATGAAAATAAGCGCGGATTTCGGCAGCGTGACATTTTTTCATAAAGATTACATGAAGTGGGATAATAATAGTATAAGCGTTGAACTGAATACTAACAACGAATTGTTGAATGTCCTCTCTTGGCAGCCAATGACAACGAGTATCGGGATACGTTCTTTAATTTTTCTATCAGGGAAAGGTAAAAATATTCAAAAGGATTTTATTATTGACGCCACGCTTATGGGACGGTTCAGAGTAAATACAAGTTCGCTTGTCACTAATCTTCCTTTCATGTTTTCTGAAACTCCCGGTCTGAATGTTGGCTCCGGCGTTGAAATTAAATTATCGACTACAAGAGCTTTCGGATTGCCGTTTTTAAATTTTTATTTTTCCAGCGGAACTGAGGATTACTCAAATCCTTATACTACCTTTGGGAAATCCGATAGTTCATACGCCTATTTTTCTTTTACTCAATGGATGGCGACGATGTCTTTTTATTGGAACGCTAATCAGGAAAGAAGTTTGCGTATGCGAATTGATGTCGGTGTAGGCAGATATGATGTAAGCAAGGCAGTTTATTATAGAGGAACGAGTTCCAATTTAGTTTTCAACAGATATCAGCCTTATCTGAAATTATACATGAATTTCGTTCCGAAAGGGAATGAATTATTCGCGGCAAATATAAGGTTATTCGATAGCGTTCTTAAATTTGATTTTTGGCTGCAATTACTAAAACTTAAACCGGCGCATACAATCAGATTTTATACATCTTATGTTGCCGATCCTCTTTTCAGAAGGTCTCATGAGTGGGAAAACTCGAAAAGCACTATAATCGGTATTAAGTACCGGTTTGGATTTTAAATTTTGAATGGTAAACAAAAATGAATAATAAACTCATTATAATTTTCTTTCTTATTGTCGGATCAATTGCGGCTCAAGACAGCCGCGATTCCCTGAAGATGGATAGATTGATGAAAATTTATCGTAATCTCGAATATAATACTACCGCATTCGACGATCTCAAAAATAAATGGTACGTTACCGATCCGGTTTATGTGAGAGAAATTTATAATAGATTTATAGTTAATAACGGTCTTACAATTAATGGGGTGAAACCGTCCAGGAAAACAATTCTTGAGAAAACACAGGACGTCTATAACGGCGATGTCTTTATTGAATTGAAAAAAAGATATTATGACGATGAAATTGACGAACTCAGATTTTTCAGCGAAGCAAAAATTGGAATATTAGATTCCAACCGCAGTAAGAAAATTGTTAAAAGAGATTATTTTTTCGATTCGATTGACGATTATATTTATATCAAAGACCTTCTCGGCGAAACTATTTACAACGATTTAAAGGATCAGTTCTACGCCTATACCGATCTGACAAAAAAAGCTTACGCTGCAAAGCAGGCTTATAATTTCGATATTTACATGCATTTGATTGAGCCTGAAGTATTATTCTGGAGCGCTACAACAAGTCAGAAAAACAAATATTTGGTCTCGTTTATTAGCAGGTGGGGGAATGATTACATTGGCTTCCCGGGCTGGTATTATCCCGATATTTTCCCCGGAGTGAAAGTAACTTATATCGACTATCTAAAAAATAACGAACCTTATGTTACATATTCTCTTGAGATCGGATACGGAGTTCCCGTTCGTCAACCGCAGTTTCAATTCAGCAACGACGATTTCGGACCTCGTTTATTCCATTCCGGTTCAAATATTTATTTCAATCTTTATGGCAATCCGTTCCGTTTGTTATCGGAGAAACTTGAAAAGCTGGAAATTAGTCTTTCGGGAATGTTTTCGATTTCAACTTATAAGACAAGCAATTTCGGTTTGAATTATAAATCGCAATTTTACGCTAATCGTAATTATTTTTCACTCGTTGCGAAATATAAAGATTTGTTTAAAATAATGAATATCGGCTGGTTCTACGGAGGTTTAGGATTTAGCACATACGATATTTATCATTATTTATTAGACCCCAAAGTAAGCGTGCTGCAGGAAATAGGGTCTTCCGGAGCAAATAATTTTGAACATACATTAACTCTGGAAGCCGGAATGAGCGAATATGCGGGATTGCTGTCTCACGATTTATCTATTCAGTTTAATTATAATGTCGTTAAAAGTTTCGGATATGTTGGATTTAAAGCTCACTTTTTACTCAGTAATACCATCGGATTGGATTTCAAATTTTTCACGTCCTTAGGATTAATTAGTTCAGATTTACCGTTTTATAAAATAGATAATTACATAGTATTTTCTCCTATAATAAAAATAAATTATTAAAAGTTTGAGGAGTTGCTTCTAAATATGAGGAAGATTAGCTTCATAAGTTTACTGATTTTAGCTTTTACCGTTTCTAATGTCTTCGGTCAAGTTACGGGAATGAAATCAAATAAAGGCGATTTGCCAAAGGCGAAATCGATGACGTTGGTATCGCCCAACGGAGGAGAGACCTGGAAAATTGGTTCTACTCATAGTATTAGGTGGATTAGCCAGGAAGTTCAATTTGTTCGTATTGACTTATCTACAACCGGTGGGACAAGCTGGAAAACAATTATCAGTTCAACCACTGCGAGCGTGGGGCAATATGACTGGACAATTTCCGCGAATAACTATTCTTCCACTCAGCAGGCTCAAATACGTGTTTATGATATTTCGGATGGAACCGTAATTGACCAGAGTAACTCAAATTTCACGATCAGCCAATTAGATGTCATGGCGCCTACTTCCGCAATTAAAATGCAGGCTGGCGATAATTACGATATTAAATGGACTTCAAGCAGCGATATAAATAATGTTAGTATTGAATATACAACGAATGGATTAATTTGGAACCAAATTACCGCTTCCGTTTCAGCGAATTCAAGTCCTTATACTTGGAATGTTCCCGATGAACCGACGGCTACCGCGCAAATTAGAATTACAGATTTGAATAATAGCGTTAACGTTGCAAACAGCGATACGTTTTCAATTGCTTCTTTGGCGCTAACGTCTCCAACCGGAGGCGAGGATTGGTTCTCCGGCACGAATCAGACCGTTTCATGGACAAGTACAAATGTTTCATTTTTAAAAATTGAATATTCTACCGATAACGGACTTACCTGGTCAACTGTAGCAAATTCGGAAAGCGCTGGTTCGGGCAATTATTCATGGACGCTGCCTTTTACTCCAACAAACGAAGCGCAGTTGCGGATAAGCGACGCTTCTTTCCCGAATGTGAAATCCCAAACCAGCAATAAATTTACGATATCCAGTATAAAAGTCAATTCTCCCAACGGCTCGGAAGGATGGACGATAGGAAGCAGTCAAACAATTTCATGGACTTCTAATATAACAGGAAACGTAAAAATTGAACTTTCAACCGATAACGGCTCAACATTTTCAAATGTTCTTGTTAATTCGGTAACCGCGTCCGCGTCCAGTTCAAATATAACCGTTCCCAATACTCCAACAACAAACGCGATTGTGAAAATATCGAGCGAAAACGACCCGACAAAATTTGACGTTAGCGATCAAGCGTTTACTATCGGAGACGTTTCAATCACTTCGCCAGCCGGAGGCGAAGTTTGGCAGGCGGGAACTGTCCATCAGATTACTTGGTCGTCAAACGGGTTATCAGTTGTTGCGATTGATTATTCAACGGACGGAACTACATGGAATGCTATTACATCAGCCACTTCAGCTTCTACCGGAAGTTATAGCTGGTCTATTCCTTCCTCTTTGTCGGGAAGTAATATCACTTTAAGAATAAAAGACGCGATAGTCGGGACAAGTATTAGCGATATTAGTAATCCTTTCTCTATAACAAGTTTAAAACTTACTTCTCCGTTAGGAGGAGAAGCGTGGAAATCCGGTTCTACTCATAGTATAACTTGGAGCGCTGCGGCGTCAATTAATAATCTTACAATTCAGTACAGTACTGATAACGGTACGAATTGGACAAGCATAGCGACAAGCGTTACGGCATCCGACGGAACATACTCGTGGAATATTCCCGGCGCGTTAAGTTCGGCGCAGATGTTTATTAGATTGGTTAACGAAGATAACACAAACATTTCGTCGATTAACAGTTCATCGTTTAGAATCGGAAGCGTTGCTCTTACTACGCCAAATGGAGGCGAAATACTGCTCGCTAACGGAACATACAATATTACCTGGGCAAGTACTTCAAGTATTAATTTTGTCCGACTGCAATATTCTACTAACGGAGGCAGTTCATTTATAAATATTGCCAATATTGTAAACGCTTCGCTCGGCACATATTCTTGGAGCGTACCGAATGTAACGTCAACCAACGCAAAAATCCGCATCTCCGATACATTTGGTACAACGATCGACGATACATCTTCAAGTACCTTTACAATTGCAAAATTGCAGGTATTATCGCCGAACGGCGCCGAGGGATACTCGCCGGGAAGCAGTCAAACTATTACTTGGTCCAGCCAATCAATAAATAATGTGAAATTAGAATTTTCAGCAGACGGCGGTTCCTCCTGGTCAACTTTAATCGGTTCGGTAAGCGCAGCTCTTGGTTCGTATAATTGGACTGTGCCCACATCCACTACATCGCAAGGAAGGATTAGAATTAGTTCCGCCGATAACCCGTCATTTTCAGATGTTAGCGACGCCGATTTTAAAATCGCGAGTTTAGTGGTTGGGTCTCCGAATGGTGGAGAAAATTATCAGACCGGTTCTTCTCAGACAATTTCGTGGAGCGCTTCTTCAAATATTACAAGTGTGAATATCGATTTATCAACGGATAACGGAACCAATTGGATATCTCTAAGTTCCAATTATGACGCGACTCAAAATTATTCATGGACGATTGGCAATACTCCGTCTTCGGTAGCTTTATTGAGAGTTACAGACGCAGGCAATTCGAATATTAAAGACGAAAGCGACGCGGTATTTTCAATTGAACGATTGCAGATTGTTTCTCCGAACGGCGGTGATTTTTTCTTAGTTGACAGCACAGTGAATATAACTTGGAATTCCAATTCCGTCACTAATGTTAAACTGGAATATTCTACAAATAACGGGTTGGTTTGGCAGTCTATTACCGCGAGCGCCGCCGCCGCTCCGCAGTCTTATTCATGGAAAATTCCCAACGCGCCATCGTTAAGTACAATAATTAGAATCACGGATGCGGACAATCCCGCCGCAGGTATTACGGATAATAGCGATACGACTTTCACTATAAGCTCGCTTTATTTAAAATCGCCAAACGGAGGAGAAAGTTTCTCCGTAAATTCCCAGCAGACAATTAAATGGAACGCGCATTCTTCCGTAAATACGGTAACATTAGAATATACTACGAATAACGGATCCTCTTGGAATACAATATCAAATTCCGTTACCGCTTCGGATCAAAGTTATCCGTGGACAATTCCTATTGGAGTTACAAATCAGGCGTTAGTTAGAATTACCGATAATAATAACACTAACGTAACAGACGTAAGCGATAATTTCTTTTCTATCGGAAGTATGAGCGTAACCGCTCCGAACGGAGGCGAAAGATGGAAAGTCGGTTCGACTCATCAAATTACTTGGAATAATATAAATTCCGTATTGCAGGTAGATATTGAATTTTCGACGGATAACGGAACATCATGGACAACAATAGCAAGTAATTTAACGGCGTCTTTGGAAACGTATGATTGGACGCTGCCTAATGCGCTTTCGTCTCAAGTATTAGTTAGAGTCAGCGACGCCGCTACTGCGTCCATAAATGATGTAAGCGACGCTGTTTTTACTATTGCGAATTTGGCTGTAACTGCGCCGAACGGAAACGAGGCAATTAAAGTCGGAACTCCATATACAATCACGTGGACGAGTTCCAATATTCCGCAGATTGATATTGAATATTCATTAAACAACGGAACGTCGTGGGTAACTATCGCGAGCGGAGTTTCCGCTTCGCTTGGTAATTATCAATGGACTACTCCTAATACTTCGACGTCAACCGGTTTAATCAGAATTACCGATTCGCAAGTTAATGCTATAACCGACGCTTCGGATTTGAATTTTAGTTTGATTTCGTTATACCTCATTTCACCGAACGGCGGCGAGGGCTGGCAAATTGGAGATCCGAAAGCGATTACTTGGACTCAAGGAGGAGTCAGCAGCATTAAGTTGGAATATTCAACAGATAACGGCGCAAATTGGAATTTAATAATTAATAATATTGATGCAAATAATCTTTCATATAATTGGACGGCGCCGAATTCAGCTTCGGCGCAATATTTAATTAGAATTACCGACGAGGCGAGGTCAAATATTACCGATCAATCCGCAGCTGTTTTTACCGTTGGGTCAATTACAGTCTCAAAACCAGCCGGAACGGATAATTGGAAATCCGGTACTACCAATGAAATAACTTGGACTGCTACCGACGGACTAAATACGGTTAACCTCGATTACTCAACCGACAACGGCGGGAACTGGTCGTCTATTGCAACTTCGGTTCCGGCTTCGTCGCAATCATATTTTTGGACGATTCCGGGAAATATTTCTTCTTCCAATGCTTTGGTGAGAGTGTCTCACGGTGTAAGCGGCAGTCAAATCAGCGATGAGTCGTCCGTTTTCACAATTAATTCGCTTCAGTTAACAAAACCGAACGGCGGAGATTATTTCGAAGCCGGCAGTACTGAAAAAATTGAATGGACGAGTTCAGTCGTAAATTCCGTTAATATAGAATATTCGACAAACAGCGGCTCGTCTTGGAGTGTAATTACGACAAATTATCCGGCGGCTACGGCGTTCTATAATTGGAGCGTACCGGCAGGGATTTCAAGTAAACAAGCAAAAGTTAGAATTAAAGACGCCAACAATACGTCTATTTTGGATTCGAGCGACGCGATATTTACTATCGGTTCGATTGCTATTACTTCGCCCGCTACAGACAGCGTTTGGCAGTCGAATAAAGCGTTTTCTATTAAATGGAGCGCGAGTTCGAGCGTCGATTTGGTAAGGCTGGATTATTCCACCGATCTCGGTTCAAGCTGGAATGTGATAACAACTTCCGTTACCGCTTCGTTAGGAGTTTATCAATGGACTATACCGGCGAATATTTCCTCTAACAGCGTTGTACTGAGAGCAAGCGATTCCCAATCGAGTTTAGCTATTAGCGATAATTCGGATGTTTTTACAATTTCGTATTTGGAAGTTACCGCTCCCAATGGCGGAGAAAATTGGCAGGCGGGAAGTTCGCAAACCGTTACTTGGAACTCCGGTTCGATTATCGCGAACGTTGATCTTTCTTACAGCACAAACGGCGGTACGTCTTGGAATTCCATCGCTTCGGGTTTAACAGCCTCGGACGGTTCGTATAATTGGACTCTGCCCAGTTCTTTAGCTTCTTCAAATATGCTGATTAAAATTGAGAATTCGGCTAACGCGAACATCAATGATGAAAGCGACGCGGTTTTTACTGCAAGTCAGCTTTTGCTTACTCTTCCTAATTCATCATCGGTTATTAAAGCCGGCGATAATTTCGAAATCACCTGGAGTCAAAACAACATTACAAATGTGAAACTTGAATATTCCCTGGATAACCAATCAACATGGTCAACCATTGTCGGTTCGGTTGCCGCGTCCTTAAATAAATACAGTTGGAGCGTGCCTTCTTCAGCTTCGACAAATCAAGGAGTTATACGCATAAGCGACGC
>CAYNUJ010000009.1:10680-19235 GCA_964400095.1 uncultured Melioribacteraceae bacterium | reverse complement strand
CAGAACGTAAAACTTGAATACACTACCGATAACGGCGCGTCTTGGAATTCGATAGTCGCTTCGGTCGCAGCTTCGCTTCAAAGTTATGATTGGACTATTCCGATAGGGATTTCCTCCAACCAAGCAAAAATTAGAGCCTCCTCGGTAAGCGGAATATCATTAGTTTCGGTCGGCGATTTATTTACTATTAAACAGTTGGATTTGACAAAACCAAACGGCGGGGAAATAGCTCAATCCGGTTCAAACTATTCAATTACTTGGAATTCGGGACAAGTAGGAACGATTGATATTTATTACTCGGCAAATAACGGACAAGTATGGAATAGCATTGCATCGGGCGTTAACGCCGCGGCAGGCTCATATACATGGGCGGTTCCTTCGGATGTTACATCATCAAGCGCGATTGTAAGATTAATAGACGCCGGGAACGCTTCCGTACGGGATTCGAGTTCGGCGGTATTTACGATTGGTAAGTTGAGCGTTGCAAAACCCGCTCTAAATGATGAATGGCAGGCGGGAATAACCCACGACATTATCTGGAGCCAGAGCGGCGTTCAGAATATGAAAATAGAATACTCTACAGATAACGGAACAAATTGGAATTTAATTATAGCTTCCACTTCTGCAGGTAGAGGCGGATATACTTGGTTAATACCATCGAGTATTAGTTCATCGCAAGCTTTGGTTCGCGTTTCATCGGTTGAGGATAATTCGATAACCGCGCAGAGCAATATATTTACTATTAAGAAATTATCTTTAAGTTCTCCAAATGGCGGAGAATTATATCAGTCCAGTTCCACTCAAACTATCACATGGTCGGCGGGACAAGTTTCTTCAGTTGATATTTCCTACAGTACAAATAACGGAAGCAGCTGGAACGTAATCTCGAGCGGAGTGAACGGAAGTTTAGGAACATTAAGCTGGTCGATACCATCGAATGTCACTACTTCGCAGGCGCTTGTTAGAATAATAGACGCGAATAACAGCAGCGTTAGAGACTCGAGCAGCGCGGTATTTGCTATCGGTTCGCTTTCGCTTACTTCTCCCGCGGGCGGTGAAGTATGGCAGTCGAATACCGCGAATAATATTACCTGGAGCAGCAGCGGAATTGATAACATTAAAATTGAATATTCCACTGATAACGGCTCAAATTGGTCTATTATTTCTTCCTCTGTGAACGCCGCGAATGGAACTTATAATTGGGCTATACCATCTGGTGTATCCTCAAACTTAGTTTTAGTAAGAATTATGGCGGTATCTGATCAGACTATTTCAAGTTCGAGCAATAATTTCACAATTAAACAACTGGATTTAACTTCTCCGAACGGAGGAGAATATTATCTCAGCGGAACTACTACGTCTATTACTTGGAACGCCGGGCAGGTAAATACTATCAGTCTTTACTATTCGCTTGATAACGGTTCAACTTTTAAAGTAATAGCCGAGAACCGCAACGCTTCTACCGGAACTTATACGTGGAGCATTCCGGATACATTAACTTCGTCGCAGGCTATTGTTCGAATTGTTGATATTGACAATACGAGTGTAAGAGACCAGAGCGATAATTTGTTTACAATCGGACTCTTAACTGTTACCGTTCCTGCGGGCGGCGAGGAGTGGCAGACAGGTTCAACACAGAAACTGAAATGGCAAAGCGCTAACTCGGGTAACTTAAAAATTGAATACAGCCTTGACGGAAATTCATGGACGTCGATAGCGACAGGTATTGATCCTACAACGGGATTTTATGATTGGACAATTCCGACCGGTATTTCATCTTCTTCGGCTCAAATTAGGCTTACTTCCGAATCTTCAAGCGCAATTCAAGATATTTCTCCGGCTTTCAGTCTTAAAGAATTGGACCTGACTTCGCCTGACGGAGGAGAAAATTGGCTTGCCGGAAGCGCAAAGCAGATTACTTGGAGCAGCGGCGCGATTACGGGAGTTGACATCTATTTATCTAAAAATAACGGACAATCCTGGCAGTTGATTAAAGCTAATCAGAACGCGGCTGCGGGAAGTTACAGTTGGAATATTCCCGATACAATTTCTACCAACAGCGCTCTGATAAGATTACAGGACGCTTCCAACAGCGCAATAAAAGATTCAAGTAATAATGTGTTCACAATTAATACTTTGGTTCTAACGGCTCCCGCAGGAGGCGAACGGTATAGCGAGGGAAGCGACGTTACGGTTAAATGGACGGGTTCTTCAACTTTCTCACAGGTGAAATTAGAGTATTCTATCGACGCTGGCATAAACTGGAGCAGTATTGTTTCCAGCGCTCCGGCGTCCGACGGAGCATATACATGGACAATCCCTTCGGGAACCGCAACGGATAAAGCGAGAATACGCGTTAGCGATGTGCCGAACGGAAATTTTGTAAGCGGAAGCGCAGATTTTACTATCGCCAAACTAAAGTTATCTTCGCCTAACGGGGGAGATTATCTCCAAGCCGGATCGGCGCAGAATATAACTTGGCAGAGTTCGTTTGTAAATAATGTTGATATCGATTATTCATCCGACGGCGGCAGTACATGGACAAGTATCGCATCAAATAATTCCGCCGCGGGACAGAGTTACTCGTGGAATATTCCGGCTAATTTATCTTCAACACAGATGCTGGTTAGAATTATAGACGCTCAAAACTCTTCAATAACCGACGCAAGCGCTTCACAATTTACTGTCGGTTCGCTTATTGTCGTTTCTCCGAATAACGGAGAATTGCTTAATGCCGGCAACACGTCAACAATTCAATGGACTAACAGTTCATCCGTATCTAACGTGAAAATAGAATTATCAACGGATAACGGTTCCACTTGGTCTTCAATTGTCGATAACACCCCGGCGGACGGGAGTTATGACTGGGCGATATCATCGGCAATAACATCGGATAAATGTTTAATTCGGATCAGCGACGCGCTCTCGAATCTCGGTATCAGCGACGTAAGCGATAATGTATTTATAATTGACGCGCTGATTTTATCTTCGCCCAACGGCGGAGAGAGTTTCCAAATAGGTTCGACGCAGGCAATTACCTGGCAGTCGGTTTCGAGTATTAATAATGTTAAATTAGAATATAAAGAAGACGGCGGAGCTTGGAATTTAATTGCCAACAACGTAGCCGCTAATCTCGGTACTTACAGTTGGACTGTGCCAAACGCGCCGTCGGATTCGGTTTTTATTCGCGTAAGCGATCCGAATAACAATAGTTTCTCGGATGTAAGTTCCGCCGCTTTTAGAATTTCCGACGTAAAATTAATTCAGCCTAACGGCGGAGAAAAATGGCAGGCGAGCACAAAGCACAATATAAATTGGACGCGTTCCGTGAATGTTGATTCTGTAGATCTATTTTATTCAACGGGAAGCAGCTGGCAGTTTATCAGCCGCCGCGCCGGAGCCGACGGAACGTACAGTTGGACTTTGCCTAATACGACGTCAAGTAATTTCTCAGTACAAGTTATAGATAAGAATTCTTCTTCCGGAGTAACGGATACATCCGACGCGAGATTTACCGTTTCGGATATAAATCTGCTTCAGCCGGTTGGAGGGGAAACACTGCTCGCCGGTTCAACTGAGACTATTAGATGGAATAATAGTTCGGACGTCGATTCTTTAGAAATTAGTTATTCTATTAATTCCGGCACGACATGGAACCAAATTGCTTTACTTAAGGGAACAACTTCACAATATAATTGGACTATTCCGCAGGGTATTTCTTCAAGTACGGCGCTTTTGTCGATACGAGATTTAAATTTTGCCGACATTGGGGATACAACTACTACTTTCACTATTTCAACTTCGAGTTTAGTTTTAAGTCAACCTAACGGCGGGGAGTTTATTCCTACAGGCAGTACTTATGATATTAAATGGACTGCCGACGCAAGTATTCAAAATATCGGAATAGATTTATCTACGGATAACGGCTCGACATGGAATACTTTGGCGTCAAGTGTCGCTGCAAGTTCCGGAAAATATAGCTGGAATGTAAGTTCTTCGCTTTCATCCTCTCAGGCTTTAATAAAAGTTTATGATGTTATCAATACTTTCATTTCCGACGCGAGCAACTCTGCGTTTACAGTAGGAGGATTGACGTTAATCGCTCCGAACGGAGGGGAGCATTGGCAGAGCGAAAGTACCCAAACAATTCAATGGTCTAGTTCCTCAAACGTTGCCAATATTAAAATTGAATATTCGACGGACAACGGGACCAATTGGCAGACTATTCAATCAAATTATCCGGCGGCGGGCGGATCGTATAGCTGGAGTATTCCGAATATTTCGGCGTCGAGCGCTTTGGTAAGATTGAGCGACGTTGCCGCGGGCAGCCAAATAAGCGATACGAGCGCGAGCGGATTTATTATTAGTCAGCTTACTCTTACTTCGCCAAATGGAGGCGAGGACTTGCAGCTGGGTTCTTCATTCGATATTTCATGGGTCAATAGTTCCGACATAACGCAGGTTACAATTGAGTATTCAACAGACGGAACGAACTGGCAGAGCATTACCTCTCAGCCCGTTGACGCATCGCTGGGTAAATATACATGGAACTTGACAAGTTTAAATTGTTCCGCTACTAATTTTATCCGCGTAAAAGATTTTACTTTCAGTTCCACAACGGACATTAATGACGCGAATTTCACAATTAAGCAGTTGGATATTTCATCGCCCGGCGGAGGAGAAAGCTGGCAGGCAGGTTCAACGCAAACCGTTTCTTGGGATTTCTGCAGCGTGAATAATGTGATACTCGAATATTCGCTCAACGGCGGGACAAGCTGGATAAAAATAGATACTGTGGCTGCTTCAACTTTAAACTACAATTGGACTGTAGTAAACGATACGAGTTCCAACGCGAAGATCAGATTAAGAGACGCGGCAAACGCGGCGGTTACGTCGGTAAGCAGCTCTTTTACTATTTTTACGCCTTCGTTGTCTTTAACTTCGCCCAACGGCGGAGAGCATTATCAGGCTAAGGATGTTCGTCAAATTAAATGGTCAAGTATTTGGCTGAACACAATTAAAATAGAGTATTCGTTGGATAACGGAACGAATTGGAATATTTTGGAGAATTCATATCCTGCTTCGGGAGGATTTTATAACTGGCTGCTGCCCGATACGGTTTCGAGTTTAGCTTTGGTTAAGATTTCCGATCCGCAGAATTCTTCTTTGGTCGATTCGAGTGCGAATACATTTAAGATAAGTAAACTGGCGATTGTTTCTCCTTTGGGAGGCGAGTTCTGGGTTTCAGGCTCTACACAGAAGATAAAATGGACAGCTAGCAACACAATAAATAACGTTAAACTAAGTTATACATTAGACGGACAAACTTGGAACGTTATTTCCGGAGGTGGAGCTTTGAGCGCATCAACCGGCAGTTTTACTTGGAATATCGGAGCCAACGTATCATCTGCCGTCGCTAAAGTATTAGTTGAGGCTGTCGATGGTGATTCGATTGACGCGGTATCTCCGGCTTCTTTCAAAATTGGATGGATTAAAGTTACCAAACCTTCCGGAGGAGAAATATTTAATGCCGGTAAATCGGTCCAAATCAGTCTTGACAAAAGTAGAAGCGTAACTAATATTAAAATCGATTTATTAAACGAATCTACCGGATTAAAACCAAAAAGCGTTACTATCGGCGATACAACAAATTATACATTTACTTTACCCACAGATGTCACCACAGATTCCGCACGGATAATTACCAGCGATGAAGGTTCTAATTACCAAATCGCCGATACTTCACAGATATTTTCCATTAGAACGCTCAGGCTTACTTCTCCAATCTCTACAACAAATTGGATGGCGGGAACAACGCAGCAGATTACTTGGAACGCCAGCGCTCAAATTGATTCCGTTAGGATCGAGTTTACTACCGACGCGGGTTCGACTTGGAACCCGGTTGCTTCAAATCCTTTAGCCGCTTCATCGGGTTCTTACAGTTGGAGTATTTCATCTACTATTTCCTCAACGAAAAGTATGATTAGAATTAATGATACGGCGAATCCGGCAATAGCGGATACTACCGGTCAATTTACTATTTATATTCCGTCGCTTACTTTAACGTCTCCGAACGGAGGAGATTTCTTGATTTCCGGGAAAACTGCCAAAATAACATGGGACGCCGGTTTTGTTTCTTCCATTACTATTGAATTCAGTTCCGATAACGGAGGGAATTGGCAGACGCTTGTTTCGCCATATAACGCTTCTAACGGATTTTATAATTGGACTATTCCCGCTTCGATGAGCACTAATCAGGCATTAATCAGAATCACTGATTTCTCCGACAATACAAACACCGATGTGAGCGACGCGATATTTAAGATAGGCTGGATTAAATTAACCACGCCTTCGCAAGGCGATAGATACAGATCCGGCTTATTGGCAAATATTGCCTGGCAGACGAGCAGTTCAGTTGATTTGATCGATCTCTATTACACAACCGGAACCGATACGATACCGATTGCAACCAATCAGTTAAGCGCAAATGGAAGTTATAGCTGGACTAATTTGCCATCTCTTTCCACGGACAGTATGACGGTGATTGCATTCGATTCGGAATCTAAACGGAAATTATTTACAAGCGCCGGTCCGTTTTCCATCGCGATATTGAATTTAGACTCGCCGAATGGCGGCGAATTTTTAAGCAGCGGAATTAAAACAACGATCAAGTGGACTTCCAGCGCTAATATCAGCCGGTTGAAAATAAGATTGTTTACGCCTGAATCCGGGTGGGAGGTTGTTACTCCTACTACGGTAAACAGCGCTGGAACTTACGAATGGTCAATTGCTTCCACAAAAGTATCGGATTCGGCGAGAATTGAAATAAGCGATGTGCAGTATCCGAATGTAGCGGATACTTCCGACGCTATTTTCAGAATTGGAAATTTACAGCTCCTTTCATTGAAGAATTCTGAAAAAATAAGGGAAAATTCAATCTATAAACTTCAATGGAGCGCGTCGGCAAATATTAAATTTGTCGAATTGGCTTATAAAATTGCAAAAGGCAATAGCTGGACGCCCATTGTTGTCACAAAAGCAGATTCAACGTACGATTGGAAAGTTCCTCAAACTCCATCGGATGTTTGTTTTATACGAGTAAGGGATGTAAATAATACTTCGCTTCAGGATACAAATGCATCGCCTTTCACTATCGCACGCTTAAGAATAACCTCTCCGATCGGAGGAGAATATATGCAGGGGGGCGTAAACAGGGATTATACTATTACTCTCGAAAGACAATTTGTCGATAACATAAGGCTGGAATTCACCAAAGATTTTACCGCTTCGCCAATTAAATGGGAAAATATTCAAATTCCTTCCGGAACTGCAACTTCTTATATTTGGAATGAGATTGAATCCTTCGGTTTAAGCGATGCCGGAAGTAATTACAGAATTAGAGTTTACGACCTAAATTATACCGATGTGGGTGATACGGTTGATAAATCTATAATTGTCGGTTATTTACGTTTGGTTAGTCCCAACGGCGGCGGCGGCGAGCAGATTGGAACGCAGTACAAAGTTGAATGGATTGCCAGTTCCAACACAATTTCCACCGTTAACCTTGCCGTTAAGGGAACCGGCGATCCGAATTTCGGAGTTCCGCTGAATATCAATCCTATTACCGCAAGCGATCTAAAATATTTGTGGGATATTAGTATTGATCCTAATCCTGCCGTTGCGATGAAAGTTTACGACCCCGAGCATCCGGAAATTTATGATGAGAGCGACAGTACATTTATTATCAGCCGGATTAAGCTTGTTGCTCCCGACGGCGGCGAAAGATGGCAGATTGGCAAAACATACGGAATTGAATGGACGAGCGATTATATTGATGAAGTTATATTACAGTATAATTTAACAGGCAACGCTTCAGACTGGCAAAATATACAAAGCGCAGGATTCCAAAATTCTTCTTCCGGAGGCGGTAAATATAATTGGACTTTATCCGACGGATTGGTATTTTCTTCCGAAAAGGCGAAAGTTAGAGTGGTCTCTTCAAAGTTCAGTAATATTAAAGATACGAGCAAAACTAACTTTACTATAGTTAGATTGGAAGTAACATCTCCACAAAGCAGGGAAGCTTGGAGTACCGGAACGACACACAAAATTACATGGACTTCCGAGAAACTTGATTCGGTAAGAATTTTAATTGATCCAGGCAACGGCAGCACGGCTATACCAATCGCCGGTCCGATTTCGTCTGTAAAGGATAATCCGTATAATTGGACTGTTCCAATAGGAATAACAACAAGCAAAGCCCGGATTATTGTGCGCGATTACAGAGACGCGTCGCTTTCTGATACCGGCAAGGTTCAATTTGTAATAGGACCTTCTCCGGTTCTTAGGGTAAAAGATGAATATCAGGGCGGAGATATTAAATTTACCTGGAATTTTGACACTCCTGGAGAAAAAGTGCAGATTACCGGATTGGATTGGCGTAAAAGCGGAAATACATTCTATTCTCCGGGCGGTTCGGGATTGACTCTTTCAGCAAGCCAATTTACCGGTCCGGTTACGGAAGATACGATTAAATGGAATTCCAAACAGTTTGT
>CAYNUJ010000009.1:0-10580 GCA_964400095.1 uncultured Melioribacteraceae bacterium | reverse complement strand
GCTTCATGGTCTTCGCCCGATTCAATTTACGGAGCGGATTTTTATCCATATACCGGAAGCATTCCATTTGTAAAACCAACCGGTAATTTGGAATTGGATATCAGCGATTTACTGACATTTATCGATATCTGGTACTATGATAAAATAAACATTTCGCTTCCGAAAATTGCCGGAAACGATGAAGCCGCCGACGAACGTAGAAGCATACGGTTCAAAAAAGGCGATAAGAAATTTGAATTCCCGATTGATATTCAATCAAATAGAAGCGCTAAAGCCTATTCGGTTAAATTGTTCTACGATAACTCGAAATTCGATATCGATTCGGTAACAATAGGCGGTAATTCGGCTGAGGCTTCGGACTTATCGCTGATTTACGTGGATAGCGTAAACGGAATAATTTACGCCGATTATGCCAAACTTAACGGATCGGTGAATGGTAATTATTTGCTTACCGCAAGCGTTTCTTCAAATCTGGATAAATTTAATCCGAGTGATTCGCTCAGGATGAACCTGACTGCGGTTAACAGCCGATCCGAAACTATATTCAAGAAGTCGATAGTTTATTCCGTTACTGAAATTCCGAGAAGCTATTCGCTTTCGCAGAATTATCCCAATCCTTTCAATCCGACTACCACGATTGAATATGAATTACCGGAACCGGCTAAGGTTCAACTGGTTCTTTATAATATCTTAGGACAGAAAGTAGCCGTGATGGTAAACAATATTCAGAAGGAAGGAGCATACAGATATAGGCTCGACGCGTCAAGAATAAACGGAGGATTGGCTTCAGGCGTTTACATTTACAGATTTGTCGCTAATAAATTCACTAAAACGAAAAAATTATTATTATTGAAATAAAGGATAAGGTTTTAATATGAAAGCTCTAGTTAAGTTTATGATGGTATTAGTTATCATTCTTGCTGGGCAGTATATTGTTTTGTCGTGCGATTCGCCGGGACTGGTTGATAACCCTCCGCCGTTTATTGAAATAACGGATGGACCTAATCAAAATCAGGTGCTTAATTTAGACGAAGTTTATTTTAAGTGGCGGGGGAGCAGTAACGATTATCAGTTCAGGTACGTGCTCCTTATTCTGGATGAGGATAACGTTGATACTACTTACGCAGATACCACTCAATGGGATGTAAACAACGAAGTTTATTTCTCAAATCTCGACGAAGGTTTTTATATTTTTAAAGTCTGGGGAAAAAGCGGCGAACTGCAGCAGTCAACTCAAAGAAAATTCCAAGTTGACGCTATTACCGGCAAAACTCTGATGTTTTACAAGAAAGAAACGACGGTTGCGTTAAATGCAGTCGGTTCGATTAGTATTTGGACTGAAAACATCGACAGCCTCGTTGCTATGCGCGTTGTAGTTATATTTGATAAAAGCCGCCTTGAATTAGTGAGCGCGCAGAAATCGAGATTCGTTGAAAGACGCGATTTTACGCAGGTTTTACTGCCCGCTGAAATTACGATGCAGGGTTCGGATTTACTGAAATCCGTTAATAATACCGGTAAAATTGAACTATTTTCAGGTTTTCTTACAAAAAACGGAAATAGAAAAGGACTTAGCGGTTCAGGTTCCTTAGTGCAGTTGAATTTCAGAGGAAAAAGAAAAGGAAACGCTCTCGTTGAATTTACTAAGATTGAATTGGTTTCGGAGAATAAAACGCTAATTCAACCCGAACTTCCAAAGAACGCGAATATTATAGTTCAATAATAACGGCGCATGGCATTTTGAATGATAGAAACCTTTGCGAAATTTTTTCTCGTCATATTGAGTCCCGCTTTACGGGACGAAATATCTCTTTTAAAGTAACGTTGAGATTCTTCTCCCGACTTCGTCGTCGGGATCAGAATGACAATTTGTCAATTATTCAAAGTTTCTTATATGGAAAAGCCGGAATAACTTCCGGCTTTTTTATTTGTGTTAATTGTTTCACGTTACAATCATAAATTATTGCTTTTAAAACGAACTCATAGATTATCCAAAAAATATTGCGTTATTTTTGTATATAAGTGGAGAGCGTCTTTGCCTCTAATCCCGTGACCGTGACCGGGATACGGAAAATAGTCCAGCGGTTTATTCAAATCGGCGGCTTTTTTGACGAACATCAAAGTATGCTGCCAAACGACTGTGGGGTCCGACGTACCGTGAACGAGCAGCAACTTGCCTTTAAGACTATCGACGTAATTAAGCAAATTGGCTTCTTTGTATCCGTCCGGGTTCTTCTGCGGAGTATCCATATATCTCTCAGTGTACATTACTTCGTAATAACTCCAATCAATTACCGCGCCGCCGCCGACTCCGACTTTGAAAGCATTATTTGTTCGGAGCATGAGAGAAGTAGTCATAAATCCTCCGTAACTCCATCCGAAAACTCCGAAACGCGTTGTGTCAACATAAGGCAGCGATTTCAGAAATTTAACTCCCGTCATTTGGTCTTTAATTTCTTCGGTTCCAAGATGCCGGAAAGTTTTCTGTTCAAATTCCAAACCTCTATTGCCGGAACCGTGATTATCCAAAGTAAAGACAATAAAGCCGTTCTCAGCCATTTTCTGGAACCAGAATGAATATCTGCCGAACTGCCATGAATTTTTCACTAACTGCACGTGAGGACCGCCGTAAACGTAAACTATCACAGGATAGGTCTTGCTCGAATCAAAATTCGGCGGAGTAATCATCCGGCTGTAGAGCTTGCATCCGTCGTCCGATTTAAGCGAAAATATTTTGAGTTTACCAAAATTATAATCTTTAATCGGATTTTCGGAGACGTGTATTTTTTTAACTTCGGCGCCTTCGGAATTCAAAACTTGTACAATTCCGGGAACTTCAAGACTGTTGAACGTATCGATGAAGAAATCGCCGTTGTCGTTGGGTTTCACTTTGTGCATCCCCGGCTCGCCGGTTAATTTTTCTATTTTCCCGGATTCAATATTTACTTTATAGGCGTGTCGTTCAATCGGAGAATCCATAGTGGAAGAAATAAACACATTCATTTCCGCTTTATCGAAACCAAGTACGCCGGTTACTGTCCATTTTCCCTTTGTTACCTGTTTTATCAAATTGCCTTCTGTATCGTAAAGATAGAGGTGGTTCCAATTGTCTCTTTTGGAATTCCACAAAAATTTATTCTTATCGTTCGGTAAAAATATCAGGCTGTGTTCCGGTTCGACATATTTCTCGTTTGATTCTTCGAATAATGTTTTCACCGGTTCTCCGGTGGAAGCGTTATACTTTATCAACCGCATATGGTTTTGGTCTCTGTTGAGATGAGCGATATAAATATACTTTTCGCTCGGGTCCCATGTAACGCAGGTTAAATACTGTTCCAGCGGTTCGCCGGTATTGAGCCAAACGGTTTTTTTTGTTTTCACATCGTAAACGCCGAGAGTTACATGATGGCTTTTCATCCCCGCCATAGGATATTTTATATTTGTTAATTTCGCCGGTCTCTGAGTTAAATCCACTAAAGGATAATCGGTAACCATCGTTTCGTCTTTTCTGTAGAACGCCGCGAAATTGCTTTTTGGCGACCAGAAAATACCTCTGTCGATGCCGAATTCAACTCTGTGAACAGTTTGTCCGTTTACAATTCCCGGGTTATCGTCGTTAGTTACAATGAGTTTTTCTTCTTTCGATAAAGAAACGACTAAATTATTTTTTACCGTATAAGCGACAAATTTGTTATTCGGCGCGATAAATATATTAGCCGCGTCTTCTTCTTTTGTATTAATCAAATCGAAGACTTCATCGGCATAATTATAGGAATAGAGATTATTTCCATTCCAGAATTCAAATGTTTCACTGTCAACCCACTTAATTTTAGGGAATCGCGCCGAACCTTCGTCTCCGGCTTCTTCGATGTATTTATTCAAATTTTCAAGGGATAAAACGAGGGATATTTTATCGCTCTTGGCGGAAGATTTCATTAAATTAAAAACTTCTCCTTCATCTTTAACCCAAACATAGGAATCTGTTTCGGGCAGCCAATTAAGCTGCTCTACGCGCGAAGGCGCCAGTTTGCCGTATGAATTGAAAACAACATCTTCGATCGTTAAATCTTTCTGCTGAGCCTCGATAAATGTAAATGCGAGGATAAAAATGGAAAAGAAAATACTTTTCATAAAATACTCCAAAATTATTTTTTAGCCGTTTCTCCCGGCATTACCCGCTTTTTGAGCACATTGTCAATTAACTTGTATTCTTTAGCTTCATCTGCAGTCAGGTAATAATCTCTGTCACAGTCCTTCTGAATTTTTCCTAAAGGATTGCCGGTATGCTCGCTGAGAATTTTATAGAGAGTATCTCTTGTTTTAAGCATTTCTCTGGCGTGAATTTCAATATCCGACGTTTGACCCTGCAAGCCGCCTATCCAAGGCTGATGGATCATTATTTTAGAATTAGGCAGGGAAGAGCGCTTACCTTTAGCGCCGCCCGATAAGAGCACCGCGCCCATGCTCGCTGCTAATCCAACGCATATTGTCGCAATATCGGCTTTTACATACTGCATTGTATCGTAGATCGCCAATCCGGCAGAAACGCTTCCGCCCGGAGAATTAATATAGAGGAAAATATCTTTATCCGGATCCTCGGCTTCGAGGAAGAGCAATTGAGCAATTGTTACGCTCGCCACATGGTCGTCAACGGCGGTTCCGAGAAAAACTATTCTTTCTCTTAAAAGACGTGAATAAATATCCATTCCGCGTTCGCCGCGTCCGGTTTGTTCAATAACGTAGGGCACTAATTGATTGAGAATTTCTGGTTTCATTATTCTTTATCCTTCGGTTTATTTTCTTCGGTTTCTTTAATTTTATCTTCAGGATCAAATTCGGTCGGCGGATTATTTCCCTTCAAAAATTTAATCAGCTTTTCTTCAAGCAGCGAATCTTTCCGGTTACTCGTCTTATAAAAGTTCAGCAATTTATCCTTCGATATTCCCATTTGGGCGGATTCTTTTTCAGCAAGAATCTGCAGATCGCTATCTTCAACTTTTATTCCTTCCTGATCGCTCAAATTTTCCGAAATAATCTGCCATTTAGCGTACCAATCGGCTCTCTCTTTCATATTCTGCTTTAATGTGTTTTTGTCTATATTTTGATAACCTTCCTGCTTGGCTCTGTTAATTTCGTTTTCGACTAATCTTTCCAAAACAGTCGCAGCGTATCCGCGGGGAAGATCAAATTCGTTATTCTCTACTATTTTATTTAATATGTGATCGGTGTAAATTTTATCCGATTCGTCGGCGTAATATTTTTCGTAATTTTCGCGGATCATTTTTCTCACTTCATCCATATTTGAAGCTTTATCGTTTGATATTTTTTTGCAGAATTCTTCATTCGTTTCCGGCGGAATTATCTTTTCTATTCCGGTGATAGTAACGAGATAATGAAATTCTTCTTTATGAACCTCGTCTCCGTGTTTATGTTCGTCTGTAAATGAAAAATTAAAAGTATCGCCGACTTTTTTATTCATCGCGCCTTTGGCAAGTTCTTTGCTAACCTTAACGTCGTTCAAATCGGCTTGGGTATTCTGCGGTTCTTCATCTGTTTTTATAACGCCCTCGGCGTCGGTTTTCCGAAGACTAATAAAAATTCTGAAATTATTATCGGTAACTTCATCCGCCGGTTCAAAAGTGGAGCTTTCTTTTAACAAAGCGTTCACTTCTTTTTCAACCATCTCGTCGGTAACCTTAAAAATAGGTTTTTCCACTTCGAGATTTTTATAATCCTTTACCTCGAATTTGGGTTTTACTTCATATTTGATTTTAAAGGAAAGTTCTTTCCCCGCTTCAAATTTCAAGTCCGTCAACTGCGGAGCGCTGATCGGTTTGAGTTCCTCCGATTCAACCAATTCCCAAAATCTTTTGTTCGCAATTTCTTCGCTTGCTCTATACTCAATAGCCTCGCCGTACATCTTTTTCAGCATCTGCATCGGAACTTTTCCCTTGCGAAAACCGGGCAGCGATATATTTTTGCGCTCTTTATTGTAAGCTTGTTCAATATCAGCTTGAATTTCATCGTATCCTAAAATTACGTCAATTTCATGCTCACAGTCTGATAAGTTATTTACTTTCGATTCCAAAACAACCTCGTATTAATATTAAAAAATAAATTGGGAGTGCGAGAGGGGGGACTCGAACCCCCACGCCTTGCGGCACTAGATCCTAAGTCTAGCGTGTATACCAATTTCACCACTCTCGCAGGAAAAAGAACAGTAAAATTAGTCTAAATCATTATAAAATGCAAGGTTATCGGGCAATTATCCGCCTCATAATATATTCTCATTGACTAAAAACGAAAGAATTGAAATATTTTTTTCTTCAGCAATTAAGCTAATAAAAAAAAATTCGATAACATTAAAAATAAACTTAATATTTTATTATATTTCAATTGTATATCATATTTATCGGGCTTTTGCACATGGAAAACCATATTGGAAGAGTAATTGAAAATTATAAGTTCGAGTCGGTTCTCGGACAGGGCGGCATGGGAATAGTTTATATGGGGTACGATCTTAAGCTCGACAGACATGTAGCCATCAAATTATTAAGCGTACAAGTTACGGATCTATCCAGATTCATTGAGAGATTCAGGCGGGAAGCAAAAAATCAGGCAAAACTCGTTCATCCGAATATTGTTACGGTTTACGGATTTATAGAAGCCGGGAGTTTGCTTGGTATTGTTATGGAATATGTCGCCGGCGATAGTCTCGATAAAATCATCCGGCGTCAAAAGAGGCTTCATCCTTACGACGCGGTTTATATAGTTAAACAAATTCTTTCCGGCATTGGCTACGCTCATACAAAAGGCTACATCCATCGCGATATTAAGCCGTCGAATATAATTATTAATCCGGAGGGCGTTGTAAAAATAATGGATTTCGGAATTTCCAAATCCTTATTTGAAAAGGGCGTAACTCAAACCGGAGCGAAAGTCGGGACTGTTTATTATATGAGTCCGGAACAGATACAGGGCGAAAAGATAACGCATCACGCGGATATTTACGCTATCGGATGCACTTTATATGAAATGTTAACCGGTCAGCCGCCATTCTTTTATGACAGCGAATACGAAATCATGGACGCGCATCTGAAAAAAAATCCGCCCAAAGTTTCGCAAATTGTGCCCGGCACGCCGCCTCAATTAGATGAAATAATTCAAACCGCAATGGCAAAAAGACCGAATGAAAGATATGCCCACTGCGAGGAATTTATTTCAGAAGTTTCGAAATTAGAAAAAGAATTAACAAAGATGGACGCTCAATTTGTGAGCAGAAAAAAGAAAAAGACCAAGTTGCAGAAAGCCTATTCTATTTTGGCGTTTTCCGGGTTTATTCTGTTATTCCTCGCTTTGTCGTATTTTGTTTATAACCAAGTGGACGAACTGCTTAAAAGTAAACAGCTCGATGTGTTAAAGAAATACAGCATTGAATCATTGTTCGAAGGAAAGGATAATTACAAGGGCTTTTCTCAGCTTCATAAATTTAACTTTAATACCGTGGCTAAGGTTAACTCTATTTATATGAAGGATATTAATACCGGCATAGCGGTAGGGGATTCCGGTTTGGTGGCGTTTACATACGACAGCGGATTGAATTGGATGAAAGTAGATATTCCGGACAGTCTGAAATTATACAGTTGTTATATGAGTAATTACGACGAAAGTTTTGCCGTAGGCGATTCGGGAAAAATTCTTTTCAGCAAAAACAGATTTAATGATTATAGAACCGTTACAATACCCGGCGGTTATACATTCATGAAGATTAAATTTATAGACGACATGACCGGATTTATAATCGGGAGCAGCGGAATTGTTCTTAAATCTATTGACGGCGGCAGAAAATGGAAGAAATCCTCCATTAACACTAACGCTTTGCTCTATGATATCGATTTTATCGATAAAATGAACGGATTTATTGTTGATAAAAACGGATTCCTCCATAAAAGCACGGATCAGGGCGAAACATGGAAGCAGTTCAAAGATTTATCCGAACGTTACCTTAAGTCGATTGACTTTGTTAACGAATTCGTTGGAATTATAGTCGGAGCGGGGGGAGCAATTTACCGTACGGACGATGGCGGGGAATCGTGGGATATCTCTCAAGTCGGAAATGTGAGAGGATTGAGTTCGGTTAAATTTATTGACGACAATACCGTTGTAATCTCGGCAAACAAAGGAATGCTCTTAATATCGGAAGATTCCGGTTATTCCTGGAAATTATTCGATACGCACGCGTTTGTTAATTTTAACGGCATAGCGTCAAATTCGAAAGGTCATGTTTTCATCAGCGGCGTAAACGGCACAATTTTACGCATTAAATAAAAGGAGATATATTTGCTCAAATATTTCAAAGAAGCGCGGATATATTTGATATTTATCTCACTATTTAATTTCCTCTTATTGTTTTTGCCGATGCTGAATATTTTATCCTACGAATCTTCCGTTTTCAATTCAATACTTTTATATTTTACCGTATTTTACTATTTCACGTCAAAAAATATCTCCGCACGGCATTCTAAAGATTGGATTACACTTCTTGCTTTTATTTTAATTCCATTTTTAATTTTATTAATTAAAACGGCGGCATTCTCAAACTGCGGAGTGTGCTCCGGCGTTCAATTTTATTTCCTTATAGTTGCTCCTTCGGTATTATTAGGTTATGCCGTTTCCCGGTTTGTTGATAAATCCAAATCATTTTTGTTTAGAACCGCCGTAATTTTCACATTTTTCCTTCTTTTCGCTTTGGAATCGGCGGCGGAACTTTACCTAAATCCGCAAATGTATTTTTTCAATCAAATAATCGGATATTTCCCTGGCACGGTTTACGACGAGTATATTTCAATTTCGCCGCATTTTGTTATTTATAGAATATTAACAAACATACTCGCCATTTATCTGCTGATTTTAAGTGAAAAAAATATTCGACTGCGAATAAAATTCATTTACGCAATAATTCCTCTAATAGTGTTTTTTGCCGTAAAGCCGTATTTTGGTTTTGCTACAGACATTGATAGGGCGGAAGAGGAATTAGAGGGAAAAATTGCTACGGAACATTTCACAATTATCTACGATAAATCGATTTCCTCGAGAAATGCCGAATTCTATTCCAAATTACATGAATTTTATTATTCAGAATTGAGCAAAACTTTTGAGATTACCGATCAACCGGGAATTACATCCTTTATATTTAAAAATACCGATCAGAAAAGCGAACTGTTCGGAGCGCGAAACGCCGACATAGCAAAACCGTGGCTCAATCAAATTTATTTAACGGAAAGCAGTATTGAGAAAAATCTAAAACATGAATTGACCCACGTATTCTTGGGCAATTACGGAGCATTCCCGTTGAAACTTCCTTCGGGAATGGACCCTGTAATTATTGAAGGTTTCGCATCGGCGGTTACTAACAATTTCGACGGACATTCTATACATTATCCTGCAAAATTGGCTTACGAAAACGGATTTGCGGCGAAGGGGATAAGTCTAATTCACGGGATGAAATTTTTCACCCAATCTCCTTTAATATCATATAGTTACGCCGGTTCTTTCATAAGATATCTACTGGATAACTATAATAAATCACAGGTTTTCGATTATTACGGAACCGGAAATATTGCCGAATCGCTCGGTATGCCGGATTCGGTTATAGGAGAAAGGTATTTTTCATATCTGGACGGTCTGCCAAAGGTCGGGAGCATGAAAGAGGCGCATTTCTATTTCGGCGGCAGTCCTATTATTGGCAGAAGATGCCTGAGGAGCGCTGCGAATAACCGAAAGAAAGCCGAAGAAAAATACGGGAGCAAGGAATTTGAACAAGCGTATAAATATTATTCGGCCGCGTATTCGGAAAATAGCGAATATGCTAATATTTATGGAATTGCCGCATCTCTGAACGCTTTGGGCGAATATGAAAGAGCTTTGGATATTCTCTTGAGTAATTCCGAAAAATTCCGGAATACCCGATGGGAATATCCGTATGCATTGCTCACAGCGGAGGAATATTACAAAAATAATGATTTAACCGAAAGCGAAATTCTGCTTGATTCCGTGATAACTTCCAATATTCATCCTTATTATGTTAATTCGGCTATTATTTTGAAAACAATTATCGCCGATTCTATAAATACAGCGTTAATCGACTCAATATCGCTTTATAATTATTACCATTCAAAAGTATTTTCCGACAAATTGGAATATTTTGTGACGCCGCTGCTTAGAAGCGCGGGGCAAAATGATTCATTATTAAAAAATATAATTAGTAGTTTTGCCAATGAAATGTCTGGTTTTGAGCGGCATGAGTGGTTCGAATTATTTAGAATTACGCGGCTTGCGGAAAAATTGGGTTTGTTCGGCGAAGCGCTGGAAATATTAAACGCGGAGAAAGAAATAGGAAACGATTTTTACCATAAAGCCGTATTTAGGGAAGAAATAAGAAAAATAAAATGGCTGAAAAAACAAATAAAATAAATTTTGATGAAATCTCCCTCAAAATAGGGGACAGATTTAAAAGTCTGCGGTTCTTTGAAAAAATAAAAGAAACCGCCGTAGAAAAGGACAGATCGGAAGAGCACACG
>CAYNUJ010000008.1:16142-33205 GCA_964400095.1 uncultured Melioribacteraceae bacterium | reverse complement strand
AAGGGTTAAGCGTAAAAATAATTTATCCGACTTTATAATAAATCGCTGTCGATTCCATAATTAAATAATGGAACGGGGGGATTAAATTTGAATAAATTCTCCCTCGAAATACATTTGAGAATTATTAATCGCTGCAATTTGTTTTCCGGTCAATATTTTTTTATCGAAAGGCGTATTTTTCGACTTCGATTTAAACTTGGTTTTATCTACGGTCCAAACTTCGTCCGGATCGAAAATAGTTAGTTCCGCTCTCATACCCAATTTAATTGAAGGAATTTCCAGCCCTAAAATTTTTCGAGGATTAATCGCGAACTTGAAAATAATTTCATCCAAACTTAACCGCTTTTTATGATACAACTCATTCAACGCCAAACCGATAGCAGTTTCAAGTCCGATTATTCCGTTAGGAGCGTAAATAAATTCCATTTCCTTTTCTTCAATTGCATGAGGAGCGTGGTCTGTAGCAATACAATCGATTGTTCCGTCAGCCAAACCTTCAATAACGGCAGCCAAATCCTCGTCAGATCTTAGGGGGGGACTCATCTTTAGATTAGGGTCGTAAGAATTTAACGATTCATCGCTTAGCGTAAAATGATGCGGAGTAGCTTCGGCTGTAACTTTGATGCCGCGCTTTTTTGCTTCCCGTACTAAGTCAACCGCTTTTTTTGTGCTGATATGAGCAATGTGAATCTTTGCGCCTAAATATTCAGCCATCAGAATATCGCGGCTTACTATCAAATCTTCGGAAACAGAAGCAAGCGGAGGAAGCCCTAATTTTGTTGACATTTCGCCTTCGTTCATTGAGCCGTCGGCTAATGTTTCATCTTCGCAATGTTCAATAATAATTTTATCGAACATAGAAGAATATTCCATCGCGCTTCTGAGAACCGACGCTGTTTTAATAGCAGCGCCGTCGTCCGAAAACGCGACTGCTCCGGCTTCGGCTAATTCAGCCATTGGAGAAATTGTCTCCCCTTTGCGTTCTTTTGTCGCCGCGCCAATCGGATAAACATTTACTAAATGATTTTTTGACTTCTCAAAAATAAATTTAATCGTCTCAGCCGAATCGATAGCCGGTTCCGTATTCGGCATGCAGGCTGCGCCTGTAAATCCGCCCGCCGCCGCCGAGTTGCATCCGGTTAGAACAGTCTCTTCATCTTCCCTGCCCGGCTCGCGGAAATGAACGTGCATATCAAAAAATCCGGGAGTACAAATAGCTCCCTCCAAGTCAAATACTTTCGAATTTTTTTTATCGGTTTCGTTTATCTCGCCAATTTTATTAATTATTCCATCTTCAATTAATAAATCAGTTTTTCGATTGAGCTTAATTTGCGGATCTAACAGAGTAATTTCATTCAAAATAATTTTCATTTTTCACCTAATTTTTTGTACCCAGCAAATATAAGATTGCCATTCTAACCGCTACGCCATTCGTTACTTGGTCTAATATTATTTGATATGGACCGTCGGCTACTTCGGAAGATAATTCCACGCCTCTATTAATCGGTCCGGGATGAAGAATTAAAATGTCCGTATTATTATTTTCAATTCTTTCGGCGGTGATCCCAAAGAAATTATGGTATTCCCTTAAAGAAGGAATATTCGTTCCGGCTTTTCTTTCCAACTGGATTCTCAGCACGTTCAATACGTCGTTTTCCCGTAAGGCTCTATCCACATTATTGTAAACCTTCACGCCTAATTGTTCAATTCCCATCGGTATCATCGTTCGCGGACCGCATACGGAAACATTTGCTCCGAGCGTTGTTAGTCCATATATATTTGATAAAGCGACCCGGCTGTGAGCTACATCCCCGACAATGCAAATATTCAATCCCTTTAATGTACCTTTACTTTCGCGGATTGAATACATATCCAGCAGCCCCTGAGTAGGATGTTCGTGCCGTCCGTCGCCGGCATTGATAATGTTGGCGTCGGTTATTTTTGTTAAATTCTGCGGAACTCCTGCGGACTGGTGGCGGCAGACAATCATATCAATTTTCATCGACATGATATTTCTCACCGTATCTTTGAACGTTTCTCCTTTTGTTACGCTGCTTCCGGATGTCGAAAAATTAATCGTATCCGCCGATAACCGCTTTTCGGCTAATTCAAACGATAACCTTGTTCTGGTTGAATTTTCAAAAAATAAATTGACTATTGTTTTCCCCTGCAGGGTTGGGACTTTTTTAATCGGACGCTCCAATACTTCGCGGAAAGTCTGAGCCGTATCTAAAATTAATTTGATATCCTCTTTTGGAACTCCATACAAGCCGATTAAATGTTTTGACGATAAAGACATACTTCACTCACTCATAATTTTAATTAGGCGACTCAACCAAATAAACCGCATCTTCATTATCTATTTCCGCTAACTTAACTTTTACTTCTTCATTAATCGAAGTAGGAATGTTCTTGCCGACATAATCAGCTTTAATAGGAAGTTCCCTATGCCCCCTATCAACCAGAACACAAAGCTGAATTGTTTTCGGGCGACCGAGGTCCATAACGGCGTCCAACGCGGCGCGAACAGTCCGACCGGTATAAAGAACGTCGTCCACAAGCACAACATCCTTTTCGGAAATATCAAAAGTGAAATCCGACATCGAAACTTCCGGCTGTTTCAATCTTGTCCGGAAATCGTCTCTGTAGAGCGTCACATCTAAAACCCCTAAAGGAATATCATTTTGCTCAATTTTCTCTAATTTTTTATGAACGCGATTCGCTAAAAATTCCCCCCGCGTTCTCATCCCGAGAATTACAATATTTCCGGCTCCTTTATTCTTCTCGATGATCTCATGAGCTAAACGAGTTACTGTCCGCTCCATTCCGATTTCATCAATTATTTTTGCTTTGATATTCATAAAAAAAAGCCTCCTTGACATTTAGTCGCGGAGGTCTCCAAATTGTTATTTGTAGTTTTAATATTTACCGATAACACCTTTTTTACCTCGCGGATAAATTTAAAGGGTAAAAAAAAGGACGCCTTTTGGCGTCCCTTAAAAGTTAGTCTGCAAGAACCTTGAATTCAATTCTTCTGTTCATTGCTCTTCCGGAGGCGGTTTTGTTATCGCCGATCGGGTTTTTAGAGCCGTAGCCTTTAACAACCAATCTGCTTGCCGAAACACCGTGAGCAACTAAATAATTCTTAACTGTTTTAGATCTTCTCTCGGATAGTTTAAGATTGTAACTATTCGGTCCGAGGTTATCAGTATATCCTTGAATCTCAACTTTCATGTCGGGGTTCTGCAGTAAAACTCTCACGGCATGGAAAAGTATAGGATAACTTTCTTGTTTTAATCTGGCGCTGTTCAAATTGAAGTTTACGCCAACCAATACCCATCGGCGAGTATCTTTGGGTTCATTGTTAACGACAACTTCTTTAACAACTTCGCGCGGGATATATTTTTTTACAATATTTTCAATTCTTTCGTAATCAACCGGATCGGGCATTTCGTCCAAACGAATTCCGTCGTACAGTTGGCATAATTTGGAAGGTTCTCCTCGTTTGAAATAATAATTTAGACCGATGTCGAAATACATATAAGCATTTTCCGGAGCGCCTAATATTCCAAATCCGTTAGTTCCGTTTACTCCTTCAAAATTACCGTTAGACATTGTATGGTATGCTAATTCAGTTTTTAAATTCCATTTTTCGTTTAACTTGAATTCAACGCCGAAAGAGCCGCCGATTTCATAATCGAGATTTGAGCTTTTAACGCCGTTAGTATAACCGGCATATCCATAACCAACTCCCACAGTTACGAACGGGGAAACACTTTCGCAGGGAACTAAATAATAAACAAGATCGAGGTTTCCTAAAACTGCTAAAGTAGAAACTGTGGTTCCGCCTGTTTTGCCGTCAAAACTAAGGGCGCTGAGAGCCAACCTGGCGCCTACATGTTCGGAAAAATTCCGCTGCAAATGCAAATAACCTCCAAATGCTATTTCATTCCGATTATAATTTGAATTTATCATTCTTGGGTATCTGAAACCGAAGCCAAAATTCCAGCTATTTTGTGATAGCTGTGCGAAAGACGCATCGCTAAACAGAAATAAAGCAACCACAAATAATGCAGTAAGTCTTTTCATAGAAGAACCTCTTTGTAATTTATGAGATAAAATTTTTAATAAATTATTTCTTTTTAATATTATTCGTTCATATTTAATAAAAAATCATATTTTTTGCAAGTAAATTTACCGAAATTATTTTATTAAAAGTACTTATCAACGTGATTTAAAGCAAATAAACTCCATTATTTGGTATATTTTTATTAACTTCTATCAATTTTAGAGCAATTTCACCGAATCGTTGTTGTTTTGATTTCTTTTTAACAAATTAATCAATCAAAAGTATTAGGCGTGCGTATTTTAGTTTTCTTTCAATATTTTTGTCGGGGTGGGGAGATTCGAACTCCCGACCTCTTCGTCCCGAACGAAGCGCGCTAACCGGGCTGCGCCACACCCCGAATCAAAAATTCAAAATAAGGTTTCAAAAATATTAAATTGATTTCTATTATCAAATTTTCCAATTACAGTTTTTACCTAAACGCCAAATAATAAAGAATAACTATCAGCGCGATAATTCCTATTAATTTGTAAATTATCTTCCTTTTCTTTGTACGCTCCTTCGAGGCTCTGCTTTCCTCTCTCTGCTCTCTGTTAACATGGTCGCCTTTTGAGGGGTCCCAGTTTTTCAATTCATCATATCCGTTCATTTTATCAACTTATTTTATATTCAACAAGCAAAACTATTCATTTTGAATTTTTAACCCAAATACGCCCTGCGTATTTTTTCCGTATCCAGCGTTTCCACAATATCAAATTCTTCCTCGCTAATTTTTTCCACGTCGCCGTAATATTGATTTTCCGCGTTGTCTTTTTCGAGCGGGGTTTTTATTTCTTTAGCCGAAAGAACCGCCAATTTTTCAACCGTAATATTGTTTCCCCCTTCCGTATCCACTATTCCCTCTACGAGATAGGGTCCCATGGACATGGTAAGCTCGGCGACTCTGCCATAAACATTCGGAAAAATCACCGCTTCGAATGTGCCGGTTAAATCCTCCAGCGAAAGGAATTTCATTATCGCCCCCTTTTTTGTTTTTATTCTCTTGGAGGTCATATACCAACCGATCATTTTTACTCTTTTTCCCTGGAACCGCGGCATATCTTCGGCTTTGAGAATATCAGAGCGCAAAAAAAGATTTTCGAAAAAGTTCAACGGATGACGGCTGACCATATAGCCCAATATTTCGTATTCCGCGGCGCATATTTCATTGATGCTATACTGAAGTTTTGTTTCAACTTTACTTTCCAATTCCGTTACCTTTCCCGCAAACAGATCGGTATTTTCACCGTCAATAAGTTCGCGATAACGGAAGTAAACGTCGAGCAGCCGCATTAAAGTGGGGCGCGTTTTTCCGAAACAATCCATTGCGCCGCATTTAATTAATGTTGCGGTCTCTTCGCGTCCCAGTCCGGTTCTTCCCAAAAATTGCGACAGTGAATTATATCTTCCGTTCCTTTTACGTTCGGCAATAATTTTTTTAGCGGACTTACGCGAGAGATTGCGCACGGCAATCAGACCAATTCTCACCGTTCGCCCAAAGCCGCGGTATTCGTACTCGCTGCGGTTCACCGAAGGAAGCAGAACTCGCAGCCCCAAGCGTTTTGCTTCCTGTACGTAAACCGCGGAAGAATAGTATCCGCCGCCGTTGCTCAAAACGCCCGACATAAATTCCGCCGGATAATGCGCTTTAAGATAAGCGACTTGGAAAGACAGCAAAGCGAAGGACGCGCTATGAGCTTTACAGAACGCATAACCGGCGAAGGATTCTATTTGCCTCCACAACTCTTTCGAAACGTAATCGCTTAAACCGCGCTCTTTGCAGGAAAAGAAAAATCTGTCGCGCACTTTTTTCATCGCATCGTGCGAACGCATTTTACCGCTCATCGCGCGGCGCAGCAAATCGGCTTCCTCCAAACTCAATCCGGCAATATGGTGGGCTACTTTAATCACGTCCTCCTGATAGATCATCACGCCGTAAGTTTCCCCGAGATAGATTTCCATTTCCGGCGTCAGATATTTACGCCGCCGGGGGTCTTTGTGACGCGCGATAAATTCCTGCATCATTCCGCTTTCCGCCACTCCGGGACGAATAACCGAACTGGCAGCCGTGAGCATTTCAAAAGTATCGCACGAAAGTTTTTTGAGCAGCGAGCGCATTCCCGGGGATTCGATATAAAAACAGCCTATGGTTTTTCCCTCGCGTATCAATTTCCCGGTGGCTTCGTCTTTAAATAACATTTCATAATCGTAGATGTCGAACTCTACCCCGCCTTTTTTCCGGAGTAAAGGTCTGTGTATCCGCGCAAAAACATTCTTGCCTTTTTTAGCGGGAGGAAGCCGGTATTTGGTTAAATCAATCATACAAATTAGTGCTCATGCGTACACTAAAATTCGCATAATTAATCTTTAAAATCAAGAGAAAAGAAATTACTTCGGAGAAATAATCAGATCGGCAAGTTCGCGAAACACTCCGTTACCGCCATTGCCGGAAAGAACTACATCCACTTTACCGCGAACTGTTTCCACAGCGTCTGCAGGACATGCGGAAACTCCAACCGCCGAGAGAACTTCCAAATCATTGACGTCGTCCCCGATAAAGGCGCACTCTTCGGTTGTAATGCCGAGGGAAGCGCATATTTCTTTAAGTTTATCAAGTTTATCCCAACTGCCTATATAGCAGTGTTTTATCTTGAGGCGTTCGGCGCGCATTTTAGGAATATCTGAAATATCGGTAGAAATTATTGCGGACTCAATACCCGCTTCCCGCAGCATGCGAACCGCCATGCCGTCTTTAACGTTAAACTTTTTGAAGGTTAAACCGGACTCGCTGTAATACAATCCTCCGTCGGTAAGAACGCCGTCAACATCCGCAGCTACTAATTTAACGCGGGACAATTTGAGTTTCATAATTTCGGATAGTTTCTTGTTCATAACATAAACCAATAGAATTATTAAAGTTGGGGAATATAAGAAAAATGATTTTAAAAAAATAATAAAATAGATAGGAAAATGATTGAATTTTTTGGTTCACATTTTTTATATTTGAACCACATGTTTGTGACGATGAGCACATATTTAAAAATATTACTTTGTGATAAAATATTCCTTTGCCGGACAAAGGAATATTTTACTCTGTTCAGCTATGTACCGGTCGAATTCCATAAAATATTTCCAATATTAAATTATTGTTAACTATGCTATTATTACTTACTAATATTAACATATATTGTTATAATTACAGTAAACAAAATAAAAAACTAATTCACTAACAAACAAAAGGGATATTCTATGTCTAAGTTCTACAAATTAGCAATCTTTGTTAGCGTTATTTTATTTTCGATGACGCTTTACGCCCAAAAGAAATACACGATTTCGGGTGTTGTAACAAGCGCGGAAACAGGCGAAAAGCTTGTAGGCGCAAATGTATTTCTAAAAGGAACAACTTCGGGCGCTGCAACCGATATAGACGGCGCTTACAAAATTGAAGTTGAAAAGGGAAGTTATACCGTTGTTTGCAGTTACGTAGGCTTCGAAAGAAAAGAAGTTAACGTAAACTTAACAAACAATATGGAATTAAACTTTTCACTTAAGGATTATCAGTTCTCACTCAACGTTACCGTAGTGGCGGAACGCGCAAAGGAAAGAGAAACTCCTGTAGCTTTTACTAACGTTGATAAAAAGGAAATGGAATATCGCCTCGGCTCCCAAGATATTCCGATGGTTCTTAACACAACGCCTTCTGTTTATGCAACACAGCAGGGCGGCGGCGCCGGCGACGCGAGAATTAATGTCCGCGGTTTCGACCAAAGAAATATCGCTATCATGATCAACGGCGTTCCGGTTAACGATATGGAAAACGGCTGGGTTTATTGGTCCAACTGGGACGGACTCGGCGACGCAACAGCTTCCATTCAGGTTCAGAGAGGATTAAGCGCAGTTAACTTAGCTACCCCTTCAATCGGCGGTACAATGAACATCATTACCGATCCTACTCAAAACAAATTCGGCGTTAAATTCAAACAAGAATACGGCAGCGGCACTTTCCTGAAAACTTCTCTTTCCGCCAACACCGGTTTGATTGACGGCAAGTGGGCTGTAAGCACAACAATAGTCAGAAAAATAGGCGACGGTCTTATCGACAAAACATGGACGGACGCATGGGCTTACTATTTTGGCGCGGCTTACAACGTAAACGATAATAACCGTTTGGAATTTTACGCCTTAGGCGCACCTCAGAGACACGGTCAAAATCTTTACAAACAAAATATTGCCGCATACAGTCATGATTATGCAAAAGAATTAGGTTATTCGCAAGCTGCATTGGATAAGTTCCCTGAAGCTAAATCCGGCAGATTCTATAATGAAAACTGGGGACCGGTAAGCTCTTCTTATAAAGGCAAAGTTGCTTATAACGATAATCTCTGGTTCGGTTCGAAAACAGGTTTAAACGAAAGATATGATCCTTCATTTATAAATGAAAGAGAAAATTTCTTCCATAAACCTATTATAAATTTTAACTGGTATTCTCAACTTTCCAAATCCGCAAGTCTTTATTCAACTTTATATTGGTCGGGCGGAACCGGCGGCGGTACGGGTACTCTTGGTAAAATGAAGTATAATTATAATGTTGGTATTGAAAGTCCTTCACGGTTTGTTGCTTGGGACGCTACAATTGACGCTAACCGAGCCAACCTAGACAGCGACGGCAAAGCCTCTTCAAAAGGTATTTTAAGGAACAGCCGTAACGACCAATGGACTTACGGATTAATTTCAAAATTGTTTTACAAAGTTTCCAAGAATTTCAAAACATCATTTGGAGTTGACTGGAGAACTGCCGAGATCGATCACTATCGCGAAGTTCGCGACCTCTTAGGCGGCGATTACTACTTAAGTAAAGATTCCGATTTCTTCGGTCCTAACGGTAAAAAACTTGGCTTAGGCGACAAAGTGGCATACAACAATACGAACACTGTAGATTGGTTCGGCGCTTATGCTCAAGGCGAATATTCTTCCCATCGTTTAACGACTTACGGTACTTTCGGCTGGTCGATGATTAAATATACGTTTACCGATCACTTCGGTAAAAATGCTCAAGGAAATGAAATTGTAACCAAATCCGATAATATCAACGGTTATCAGTTAAAGGGCGGCGCCAGCTACCGTTTAACTCCAAGCTTCGATATTTTTGCTAATGCCGGTTATGTTTCTAAAGTACCGATCTTCGACCAGGTTATCAATGACCGCGACGGAGTAAAATCAAAAGATCCGAAAAACGAAAAATTCACCAACTTAGAAGCCGGTATTAACTATTCAGGATTAAACGGTAAATTGGTCGTTAAAGCTAATGTTTATTATACTACTTGGTTAGATAGAGCTCAAACAAAATCAGTACAGAATCTTGACGGAAGCACCGATCTGGTATTCTTGAAAGGTATTGACTCGCGTCACCTCGGTTTTGAATTGGAAGCCGCTTATGAGCCTTTCAAAATGCTTAGATTAGACGGTACTGTTTCCATCGGTAATTGGAAATATTTGGACGACGTTTCAGGCGTTTACAAAGATTATTCTTCCAGTTCGTCAGGGACTGATAAAAACTACAATTTCTATATCAAGGACTTGAAAGTCGGCGATCAGCCCCAAACTTCTTTAGTTGGCGTTGTAACGCTTTTCCCGATTAAAGGATTGAGTTTCAGCGGTATAGTAAAATATTACGCCGATCACTATGCAGACTTTGATCCGTTGGCAAGAACCGATGTAGCGGACAAAGGTCAAAGCTGGTTGACTCCTTCATATACTGTAGTTGATTTCCACCTCGCTTATAATCTGCCGTTTAATATTAAAGGTGTAAATCTCCAATTATTCGGTCACGTTTTCAACGCATTCGACGCTATTTACGTTCAGGATGCAGTTGATAACAGTAGATATAACGCTTTCAAAGGCAACGGTAAAACTCACTCGGCTGACGATGCCGAAGTATTCTTAGGATTACCGCAGTCATTCAACGTTGGCGTTTCTTTAAGTTACTAACAGCTTAAAATAAATTGCAATATTAAGCCGCTCTTTACGGGCGGCTTTTTTTTGAATAAAAGGCGCTTTTGTGTTAATTCATAATTTCAGAAATTGAATTATCCCGTAATATTTGCATTTGGATTGCAGATTTTACGGGATAATTTTATGGTTAAATTTCAACTCTATTTCTTATCTTTAGATTTACTATTTTCCAAATAAATATAACAATCAAATGAAAATTCGAAATTTATTATTACTGTTCATTTTTACATGCTCTCTCAATTTTGCGCAGTCAAAGCCGTACGTTCTTCTAATTTCCTTCGACGGTTTTAGATGGGATTACCTTGATAGGGACCTTTCCCCTACATTGGATAAATTCAAGTCCGAAGGCGTTAGAGCGTTATCCCTGCGCCCGTCTTATCCTTCAAAAACTTTTCCCAATCATCTTTCGATAATTACCGGAATGTACCCGGAAAATCACGGAATAATAACAAATTACATCAAAGACCCGTATAAGAATAGAATTTATAGATTGGGAAGCGAAGCTGCCGTTACCGATCCTTCTTGGTATTTGGGAGAACCGTTCTGGGTTACCGCTGAAAGAAACGGAATTATAACGGCAAGTTATTTTTGGCCAGGCTCTGAGATGAAACCCGATTATCTTCATCCGACCTATTTTAAAAAATTTGATCAGAAAAGACCTTACAAAGAAAGAATTGACGGCGTTGCCGATTGGCTGTCTCTGCCTTATAAGGAAAGACCTCATTTTGTTACTTTATATTTTTCCGAAACCGATAATACGGGACATAAGTTCGGACCGAACTCGAATGAAGTTAATAATTCAATAAAATTACTGGATAGTTTAACAGAATATTTAATTGATAAATTAAACGGAACTCCAGTGAAAGACAGCGTCAATATCATTATCGTATCCGATCATGGGATGACTGAAATATCTCCGAATCGAATAATCAATATCGATAGCATTCTGAACGAAAACGAGTATGATTTCCAGAATTATGGTCCGTTTATGCTTTTGGAACCTATAAATAAAACAACCGTAAAAAAATTGTATATTAAATTAAAAATGAACGAAAATCATTTTAAGGTTTATCGTAAAAATAATGTGCCGGCAAATTTTCATTTCTCGCACAATCCTTTTATAACACCGATTGTAGTTATGGCAGATTTGGGATGGTCTCTCGTAAATAATAAATTACTAAAAAAGTTGAAGGGGAATTATTCCAAAGGCGATCACGGATATGACAACAATCAAATGGATATGCACGGATTATTTTTAGCTAAGGGACCAAATTTTAAGAAAAATTATTATTGCGGTACAATTTGGAATATTGATATTTACCCGCTGCTATGTAAAATATTCAATATTTCTCCTCGTTCCAATATCGACGGCAAACTGGAACGAATAGAATTTTTATTGAAGTAACTGAATATGAATCGATTATTAAATTTCAAATATGAAAAATATACTCTCGATAACGGTCTCGAGGTAATACTATCGAAGCGAAACGGATTGCCTTTAACCGCGGTTAATCTATGGTACAAAGTAGGTTCGGCAAACGAAACCGGAGGGAAAACCGGTTTCGCTCATTTGTTCGAGCATATGATGTTTCAAGGTTCCGAACATATCGGCAAAGAGATGCATTTCAAATACGTCCAGGAAGCCGGAGGCGCACTTAACGGCTCCACATCGACAGATAGGACTAACTATTACGAAACGGTTCCCACAAACGCTCTTGAACTCGCTCTTTGGCTCGAAAGCGACAGAATGGGTTTTATGCTTCCCGCTTTAACTCAGGAAAAACTCGACAACCAAAAAGACGTCGTAATGAACGAACGCCGGGAGAGATATGAAAATCAGCCTTACGGAAGAGCGTGGGAAATTCTGTTCAAACATTTGTATCCGGATAAGCATCCTTATTCTTGGCCTACAATCGGATGGATGGAGGATATTGAAAAATTTGAGTTAAACGACGTTCGTAATTTTTTCAAGAAATATTATATACCCAATAACGCAACGCTCGTAATTGCAGGCGATATCGATACGAATAAAACGAAACGGCTGATCGAATCTTATTTCGGCGAATTGAAGAGAGGAAACGAAATTGACCCGGTTACGGTTCCCGATTTTGAATTAAAGCCTCGGGAAATAATAACTCACGAAGACAATGTAAATTTACCGCGATTGTATTTAGCGTGGCATACGGTAAAAGGCTACTCAAACGATGAAGCCGAATTGGAAATTGCCGCCGATTTTTTATCCGGTTCTAAAAACAGCAGATTATACCGCTCGTTAGTGTATGAGAAGCAGATAGCCCAGAATATATCTTCGTTTCAGCACTCGCAAAAACATGACGGATGTTTTGTTATTATGGCTACCGCAAAACCGGGTAAAACTTTGGATGAATTGCGAACCGAATTATTGAAAGAATTGAAAAACGGAGTGACTTCGGGAATTTCGAAAGATGAATTGGAAAGGATAAAAAACGGTTTATCCGCTTCTTTTATTTATTCGCTTCAAGACCTGACAACATTTGCGGATCATCTAAATCATTATAATTTTTACCTCAATGAACCGAACTCATTCGCATTCAGTTTAGAATTGTTCGAACGGGCTACCAGGAAATCTGTAAATGACGTTTTAAATAAATATTTGAATAATAATTTCATCGAATTGGATATTGTTCCAAAGCCGGACGGTAAAAATGATAGCTAGAACAAAAGCCCCGTCTTTATTGGGGGATTTAACTTTTAGGTTGCCTGCAATCCAAAATAACGCACTCGATTCGGGAATAAATTTGTATTCCGTCGAGAAGAAGGACCTTCCGATTATTCAGTTGAATTTCATGTTCAAAGCCGGCTCAAAATTCGAAATTCCCGGCTTGCACGGAACGGCGGAACTTCTTTCGTTATTAATAGACGAAGGCGCCGGCGAGTATGATTCTCTGAGTCTTTCGAATGAATTTGAAAAATTGGGAATAATTACGGCATTTGGAACCGACCTCGACAGGACGTATATCTCTTTGCTTACATTAGAAAAACATATCGATAGAGCGCTCGAACTGATTGGCGGTATTATTAAAGAACCATGGCTCAAAGAAGAAGAATTTGAAAGGGAAAAATTCAAGCAGTCAACTAAAATTTTGCAATCCGCCGCTCAGCCTTCTTACTTAGCCGATATCCTTTTCAAGAAAGCCGTTTTTCATAAATCGCAGTATCAGCATCCGGTTATGGGATATAATCATTCTCTGAAAAAAATTTCTCTCGAAGATACGAAATCATTTTACCAATGCCATTTCGCCCCGAAGAACGCCGACATTATCGCGGTTGGAAATTTCCGGACAAACGAGCTTGTAAATAAACTGAACAATGTTTTTTCCGGCTGGATTAAAGACCAATTCGATACCGATATTAATTTTGCGCCTGAACCGTACAAAAGAAAGTTAATGATAATTGATAAACCCGAATCGGCGCAGACAGAAATTAGAATAGGACATATCGCGGGTAAAAAAAATTCGCCCGATTATTTGGCAAAGGTTGTCGCTAATTCTATCCTCGGTGGACAGTTTACCAGCAGACTCAATTCCAATTTACGCGAGGATAAAGGATATACTTACGGAATTCGTTCTTCATTTTACTATAACGAAAACGGCGGATTATTTGAAATATCAACATCGGTGGATACAAAAAACACCGTTAAAGCCGTAGTTGAGATAATGAAGGAATTCAGAGGAATAAAAGATGGAATAAAACTTGAGGAAATTGAATTCACAAAATCATATTTGATTAGAAGATTCCCGTCACTGTTTGAGACTTATTCACAAATTTCAAAAAATATCGGGAATTTGGTTATTCATAAATTAGACGAAAATTATTACAATAATTATATAAAAAACTTAAACGACGTTTCCCCGGACGACGTTCAGAACGCGTCGGCGAAATATTTTCATCCGGAGATTGCGGTAATCGCGCTCGTCGGAGACAAAGCGTCAATTATTAAGGAACTCGATACTCTCGGCGACTATGATATAGTTGACGTTAACGAAGAATTTAACGAAGCAGGGTAAACGGTTTAATTTCGTTTCCGCGCATCAAATATTTTTCCACTTCGCTTTTTATTCCGAGCAATTCTTCCGCTTCTATCGTAAAAACAGACGCTCCTTTTCCTTTTAAACTCTCCTCGTAAAATCTGAATTTTGATTTCACCTCGCTTAAAGAATTGGACGACAACGATTTATATTTTACCAAAGAAAGGAACTTCCTATTTCTCTTTGCAAATTCATCGCGAACAAAATTGAAAATCAGAGAACGGAAAAGCTCTCCCCTTTTGTTTATAAAATATGCCTCCGCGTCAATAAAATCAGTAGTAATGGAAATAACCGAACTTTTTAAACGCACTCGCGAAAGTCCGCCCGCAATCTGATAATTTTCATCTTCAATAAACTCATTGAAATAAAGCGCATACTCTTTTTTATTTTCAGATAACTTACGGGTCAAACTTAAAGATTTTTTACCGGGTCTGATTAACGCGCAGAACGTAAAATTAAGTCCGCATAATTCGTCGAATCTTCCGTCCGAAAGTTCGTCCGCATCTTTCACTAATAAAGTAATCCCGGAATACGCTCTTTTAAGTTTATTCTGTTTTTTAAAATTCACCTGATAGAAAAGCACATCGTTAACATAAATAAAAACGCTTGTGTAATTGTGAATGGTTCTCTCTTTCGCTTTTACTTCCAATTCTTTTTCCGGAAAGTAGATGTTGAAATTCTTAAGCAGGTCGGTTATCAATACATCTTTGGGGAGTAAAACATTCAATATAAAGGAGAGCGAGTCCTTTCTGTCTGCGCTTATAACAATTCTCTTCCGCCAGCTTTCGTCGATCGCGTAATCGTCGAGGAGAGATTCCACGCGGTTTTCGATTTCAGATTTTGTAATTACATGCCTGACAGGCTCGGGTTTTTTGGGAATAAAATCTATCGAAATATTCACTAATAATAGCAGAACCGAAACAGAGATCAGATATATGAGTAATTTTTTTTTCTTTTTAAGAGCCACGCCGTCAACTATCGATTCTTAAATTCGGCTTTTCTTTTTTCTAAGAACGCGGAAGTCCCTTCTTTAAAATCGGCGGTTCCGCAGCAAATTGAAAAAAGACTTGCTTCTAAATTAAGTCCTTCCCTTTCGGGCAGTTCGTCCGTGCTTACAATAGCATCCAGCGCCAGTCTTACGGCTATTTGACCTTTTGAACCGATTTTTTTCGCCAATTCAAACGCTTTATCCATCAGTTCGTCTTGCTCATAAACTCTATTGATTAAACCGACTCGTAAAGCTTCCTCGGCATCGATGATATCGCCGGTAAGTATATATTCGGCAGCCCTTCCGCTTCCCACTAACCTTGTAAGTCTCTGCGTGCCCCCGTAACCGGGAATAATACCCAGGTTAACTTCCGGCTGACCGAATTTTGCTTTATCGGATCCTAACCGAATGTGACACGCAAGCGCAAGCTCGCATCCGCCGCCCAAAGCAAATCCGTTAACCGCCGCAATTACCGGTTTACCTAAACGTTCAATTTTATTGAAAATTTTCTGTCCCTTCTCGGCGAAATATTTACCTTCAATCGGATTCAAAGCGTTAAGTTCCTTTATATCCGCTCCGGCTACGAACGCCTTCTCTCCCGCTCCGGTTAAGATAACGACATTAATATTTTCACTGGATTTTATCTCGTCGAGAACCAAATCCAATTCATCCAGCGTTTGAGCGTTTAGCGCGTTAAGTTTATCCGGTCGATTTACAGTAATTAATGCTATTGAATCTTCTAATTCAAATTTCAAATTTTGATATGTCATCATTTACCTCAAACTTTAATGAAAATTGGTATTCTAATTTTTAAGTCGAATGATAAAAATTGGTTATTGCGCAGATAATGATACTGCCCGACAACCTCGAGTAAAAAGATTGAAAGCCCGGCGCCGATATGGAAACCGGTCTTGGTATTGGTTTCGGTAAAATTGGTTCTATTTCTATCGAGTTTAAATTCATGCCACTTCTCGAACACCGCTAAAGAAAGTCCGCCTTCAACAAAGGGCATTAGAATGGCAATGCTTTCAATTAGAGGTTTGAAGAAAAATCTTAGACCTCCTTCAACAATAAATACATTGCTTGAAAAAGAAGCGTAGTCGCTTTTTTTATAAAATTTCTGACTTCCGGGATAATGCTGATAACCCAATTTGCCGTAAAGGAATACAGGTAAAAAAGAATTATCGGTGTATGAAACGCCGACGTTTATTCCAACGCCTAAATTCTGATTAACCGAAAAATTTCCAAGCGGAAGACGCGGACCGAGTCCGATAGAAGCAAAAGCACCGCGCGCTTCGCCCGGTTTAAATATTTGCGCGTTTATAATAAGCTGAAATAAAAATAATATAAAAAAAGTTTTTTTCAATATTTATTTTTCCGCTTTAATTAATTCTGTTCCGGCTCCGTATTTATAAACTAATTCTCCGCCGTGCTCTCCGGTTTCATAAATAAATACAATTCCGACCAAAGCCAAAATAACAACGGCAATTTGCATTTTATAAGTCATTTTTTTCTTAATTACCAAATATGTTCTAAATACTAAAAGTATAAAATAGAACCATATTGTAATATTAGCAAATGTTTCGTGTTCCTCAATTAATTCAGGCGGAACGGCTTTCCCTTTTAGTAATTCTTCCGCTTGATTCCCCGAAAGAACGGCTGTAAGCGCTCCGATAATTCCCAATAGAAGCAGTATGTGAGCCGCCTTAGAATAAGATTCACTTTTTGTGATTAAGGCTAATAATTCAAACAAAATATATATAGAAAGAATTGCGATCGGAAAATGAACAACTTTTGGATGCAATGACGCAAGAAAATCCATTAAAACCTCAATATTTATAAACTATAGATATTCAAATATAGGATAATGTCGGGAATATTTAAATAAACG